>WFZC01000036.1 GCA_015489765.1 Desulfobulbaceae bacterium | reverse complement strand
TCATTCGCTGCTGCCGACAAAAGCGCAGGCCAATGGCCGATGTTTCGGTGAGGATAATCTGCTTGAGTCGCAGGCTGTCGGCGGGTGCGCTGATGACCTTAAGCGCAAAACCGGGCCGGCCTTTTTTCATCAAGATTGGGGTGAGGCTGACGTCAAGGGCGCCGGCTGCCATGAGTCGCCCACTGACATGGGGCCATGTTTCGCTGTTCCAGTCATCAAGGTGGGTTTCCAGAACGTCAACCTCACCGGCCTCGCTGACCAGGTGGGCGTGACCACAACACAACCGGAGGAGATTGGGACAGCCGTCTTCCCGTTTGTTGCTGCCTGCCCCGTATCCGGTCGCCTGCAGGGTCATGGCCGGCATGGGGCTAAAGCCATCGGCCAGCTCCTTTATTAGGGCCGCACCAGTAGGAGTAACCAGTTCCATGCCAAGTTCAACCCCATAGACCGGAACGTCCTGTAACAACGCACAGACCGCAGGGGCGGGTAAGGGAATGGTTCCATGCTCAGAAATGGTTAAACCATTAGAAACAGGCAGAGGGGAGCAGAAAATCCGGTCAATATGCAGGAGTTCAAAGCCTGCCACCGTGCCGACAATATCAATCAGCGCATCAACAGCGCCCACTTCATGAAAATGGACCTGTTCCGGGGTTGTGCCGTGGACGGTTGCCTCGGCCCTGGCCAACCGGGTAAAAACGCCCAGGGATTTTTTCCTGATAGTCTCGGAGAGGCCGGAGGCGGCAAGGATGTCGGCAATGTCGGCCAGGTGCCGATGCGGTTGTGGTTCTTCAACTTCAACCCTGACCAGAGTGGAGGCAAGACCATTGATCATGGTCTGGTGAACATGCAGCCGATAGCCGGAGACGGGAAGGGCGGCAACTGTCTGTCGTAAATCGTTTTCGGCAAGGCCGCAGTCAAGCAGGGCCCCAAGAAGCATATTGCCGCTGACTCCGGAAAAACAGTCGAGATAGGCGGTGTTCATTTGTGCCTTACTCCTGAATTCCTGTCATAAAAGTTGCACATGCTTGTAGGGGCGAACTTTTTCGCCTGAAAAAGGCGTTATTTTATCTGGAATGGTTTCTCCAAGGCGACTGAAGTCGCCCCTACGGGCCTGGGGTGTCGGCAAAGCTCCAGCGTTAGGTAAATCTGTCACCAACGGCAAGGGTGCCACCGCAGAGCCAGGCGGCAACATCCATCCGTTTTTTCCCTTCGGGCTGGATTTCATGGAGCAGCAGGGCATCACGACCGGTGGCAACCAGCAGCCCATGTTTATCGGCCCTGCATATCGTCCCCGGTGTTTCCGGGCCGCCATGATGGACGACTTCAGGACAAAAAAATCGAAAACGTTTGCCGCCGTGGAAGCCATAGGCGGACGGCCAGGGATCAAGACCGCGAATAAGGCAATGCAGTTCTGCCGCGGGTTTGTTCCAGTCAATATGTCCCTGTTCCTTGGTCAGCATGGGAGCTTCACATGCCAGGGAATCATCCTGCTTGACGGGGGCCAGTGCGTTTTCTTTCAGCAGGGCCAGAGCTTTCAACAGCGTTGTGCCGCCCAGTTCAGCCATTTTGGAAAAAAGGGTCCCGGCAGTGTCCGAGTCCGTGATGGCAAGGGGTGCCTGCAGTAAAATATCTCCGGTATCCATGCCCTCATCCATCTGCATGATAGTGATACCGGTTTCCCGTTCCCCCCTGATCAGTGCCCACTGGATCGGCGCTGCCCCCCGATATTTCGGCAGCAGGGAACCATGCACGTTGATGGTGCCCATGGGTGGTAGGTTGAGCAGGTTTCCGGGGAGAATTTTTCCGTAGGCGGCAACGACAATCACATCCGGGGCAAAGGCGCGTACCTCTTCAAGAAAATCATCTGTCCGAATATTGGTTGGCTGCAGAACGGGAATGCCGGCCGCCCGGGCAATAACCTTGGTCGGCGGCGGCATCAGTTTCTTGCCGCGCCCACGTTTTCGGTCCGGCTGGCAGACAACCCCGATGACCCTGTCCGGGCCATCGATCAGTGCATTGAGTACCGGGACCGCAAAGTCCGGTGTGCCCATGAAGACAATGCGAAGTGATTTCATTGCCGCGCCTTGAGGATCTTTTTCAGTTTTCGTTTATACAGATTTCGCTTTAATGTGCTGAGATGATCAATGAACAGGGTCCCGCGCAGGTGGTCTACTTCATGCTGGATGATGCGGGCAAATCGGTCTTCGGCATCAAAGGATAAGGGTTTACCGTCAAGATCCAGAGCCTCGACATGGATTTTTTGAAATCGTTCAACCTTGGCCTCGTATTCAAGCACGCTGAGGCAGCCCTCTTCCCCGGCGACGCAGCCTTCTCCTTTGGAAATGAGAGGGTTGACAAGGGCGATGAATTCCTTTTTTTCTTCGTCTTTGCTGATATCGACGACAACGATCTGTTTGAGCACGCCGATCTGGTTGGCCGCCAGGCCAACCCCCGGAGCATCATACATGGTTTCACCCATGTCAGCCGCCAGTTGTTTCAGGGCCTCGTCAAAAACGGTGATCGGCCGGGCCTCTTGCCGCAGGACCGGTTCCGGGTATGTGAAAATTTTTTTTATCGCCATGGGAGATCAATATGGTCTGGTTTGGATAAACACAATGTCTTTTCTACAAATAATCATGTTGATGCCGACTGTAAAGCAAAAACCGATGCAAGATCAGCTCCAAAGCCCGGGCCGGAAATCCATGAAGTTGGTTTACAGGCAAGGGCGGGAACTTGTCTTTCATTCAGCGGTTGTGTATACAGTACATCCATGAACAACCTTTGTCCGGAAATTGATAAAGCACGTTTGGCCGCCGGCATAGAACTGTTGCGGCAGCCGGTGCTGCCGCTTGTCTCCATGCTTCAGTTTATATTTCTCACCGGTCCTTTTGCGACGGTGGCGGAAGTGATCGACCAGATGCCCGAACCCATAGAAACGCAGTTTGCCCTCTATTCCCATCCACGTCATCTTCTGCGCCGCCATGAAGGATCTTTGCGCATGCTGGAGTCGATCAAAAACGGCGCTGTTCCCGAGGTGAAGGTTGTCGGCGAAAACGGTGACAGGGTAGACGACATGACAACGCTGTCAAGTCTTTGTCTGCAACAGGTGTTGACGGGGGAGCTGGAGGAAATCAACAGCCTGCTCTGCGCGCCCTGCGGCTGTGATCTCTGCTGTGTCGGCCCTGCAACCACCATGAAGCAGGAGTTTTTTGAAATACCAGTTGCCGATTCGGAGACAGACCTCTTTGCCGTTGATTTCCTTGACACCAACGACAGCAGGCGCTGTACCGCCCGGACAGAGCCCCCTCTTGTGGTGGCAGGACGACCTTTTTATAGACGGAAGGCCCCTGGACTGTTTCACTGGCGGAACGGCTGGAGCCTGATTTTGCCAAAATCTTCACACTGTCCGAACCTGGAGGCGGAACAGGGACGCTGCCTGATCTATGCAAATCGTCCCGAGGTCTGCCGCCGGCCACAGATTTTCCCCTATATTCTGGAAAAGGAAACAGGCAGCGGCCCGCAACCGGTCTATCGGTTGCGAAACAGCCTGCTTGCCGTTGTTGACTGCCCCTATGTCTCCATGCTCAAGGATGAGATAGCGGCATACGGCGCCGCCTGTGAACTTGACGTTATCTTTACACAAAACAAGGCATAATTTATGAGTCTTACCGCTGTATTCCTCGTCATTGCGTCCTATCTTGTCGGCGCCGTTCCCTTTGGCCTGCTCCTTTCCCGCTCCTCCGGGATTGATATCAGAACGCAGGGCAGCGGAAATATCGGCGCCACCAATGTTGCCCGCCTCCTTGGTAAAAAGATGGGCATTTTGACCCTGCTTTTCGATGTGGGCAAGGGCTTTTTCCCCATGTTTGTGACCGCGCTGATCGTCGGCAATGGACCGGGCCGCAACCTGATCATCGCCCTTTCCGGGGCGGCAACCGTTGTTGGCCATATGTATCCGGTCTATCTTGGTTTCAAGGGCGGCAAGGGGGTGGCCACCGGCCTTGGTATTTTTCTCTACCTGGCCCCGCTCAGCGTTCTCTTCAGCCTGCTGCTCTTTATCGCGGCTGTCGCCCTTTCCGGCTTTGTTTCTCTCGGTTCCCTGCTGGCCTCGGCGGCCATTCCCCTGTGGCTGTTTCTTCTTGGGGAAGCGTCCTGGAAAATTTTACTTTCCTCCTTTATCGGTATTTTGATCTGGTTCAAGCATATTCCCAATATTAAACGTTTGCTTGCCGGCACGGAAAAGAGCTGGAAAAAAAAGGAAAAATCGTGAACCGCAAACAGTGGCAGGCAATTGAGCGGGCGCGGGACCTTCTCCACCTTGGTGATCATGCAACCCTTGGCGAGATCAGGCGGGCCTATCACCGGCTCAGCAAGGAGCATCATCCCGATCTTGTGGGCGGCGATGAGGAAAAAGAGGAAGTCATGTACCGGCTGACCGCGGCCTACGAGTTGCTCATGGACTATTGCCGGGACTATCGATTTCCCCTGGCCCCGGACGAGAACAATATCTACGATGCCGAGGACTGGTGGCTGGACAGATTCGGCCAGGATCCCCTCTGGGGCAAGGGTAAACGCCGAAAAAGATAGTATAATGTCCCTAATAAAATCCAGATTATTAATAGTATTATGTCCGAAATGATCCGGTGAATTGGGTGGATCCGTGGGGGTTGGCAACTTAGGGGCCATATGATGACTCAAGCAATACACCTTATCCTTACCTGCCAATCGTTGTGCCTCAACCGATCTTGGATAAGCTCCGAGGAATACCAACCCTCGAAGATCAAAGCAAGAGAGAAGCAAATTTCATCGATGATAATATTGATTTTGCAACTAATATCGATAGAAGACAAAACTATTATGAGCCACAAATACGTCAAAAAGTGGAAGAGCTATCAAATATTAGAATTCACACGCAGGTACCTGATAAGGGGGAAATGGCTGCACGAGCAATTGCCGGATTTTACTCTCTGTTGGGAATTGGTTTTGATGACAATTTAGAAGAGTGTAAGTGATTTTGTATTTGTTATTTAATTATGATTGTGCGATTTATTGGTAATGATCTCAATGATTGGAATAATGGATGTGTTCGCTATAATATATTTGATTTTGAATTTAATATTGATAGTTGTTGGAAGTGTAGCTTACCCATTTTTTATTTTTAATAAAGCATGCAAATTGGGGTTGAACCCACCGGCACCTTTCAATCTTTTTCGAACCCAATCTGTTGCTTTTTGGATATTTATTGATGAGAAAAGTAAAATAGAAGAATATCAGGAGTTGCGAAAATACGTTATAATTCCAAAGTGGATTGGAGTTGTTAATTTTGTAACAGGAGCTGTACTTCTTGTGTACTATTGGGCTGATGTTCAACGATTGATTTATCATTATTTCAAAGAAAGGTGGTTATTTCATTAGGGGAGAAATCAGGTGACATAATACCAAAAAACAGAAAAAACCGGAAACCGTCCCCGATTAAATCTAAGCGGAAACAGGTAGTTACCGAGAATTTCCCCTTCTTTTTCTCCCGCCAGCGGCGGCAAATCAAAGGCAGACGGCGGCAATACCTGCCGGCCCTGTGCATACCTCGGCGCACTGTCGTATAAGGGGCAATTATGTTGAAACCGATGCGGTTAATTTTTCACCAATGGCGCTTATCAATATTCAATCAGCCATAAAGCGGGTCCGGCAGCTTGTTCGCGGGCTGGAACCGACTCAGGCTTGGGTTTTCGGCCTGAAATCAGCACCTCGTCGCAAAGCCTGATATAGCGCGGCCTGACAAGGGGGGCATTTTTTCGCGTGTGCCTACGTTATTGCACTACTATTTTAGATATTTTTTATGCCAAAAACCTTGTGCGGTTGAGGAGTT
>WFZC01000035.1 GCA_015489765.1 Desulfobulbaceae bacterium | reverse complement strand
TGAAAAGTAAAAAACTTTTCCGGAGGCAAATAATCAACCATGATATCAATATCCGAACTCTTATTCATCGTATTTTCAAGAACGGACCCATAGAGAATAACTTTTTTCAGCTTAAATTTTCTAAATATTTCCGGCCCTTCCTGTGCCAGCTTAGACTTTATCGCCATAGAACGCTTATACCTGTCCTCACGTTCCTGCTGCCATTTTCGATGTAACGCGTAAAATGGAGTTTGCGTCTTTTCCATCCTGCAATCCGAAATTCAGGAATTGATCTTTCTTCAAATCTTCTTCATATGACCAATAGGACCAACTATCCATCTGGATCCCCGATAAAAAAACCTCGGGGATGACGACCCGTCCCCGACTGCTGATATCGAGGATGACGCGCTACCTTGGGGATGAACAACAGAAAAGGCGTTGCACGGAACCATCATGAATACTTATCCAGTATCTCTTTGGAATACTGGACCATGTGCTCGACTTCAGGCGGTTCGATCTTCTCTATCCCCTCTTCCCGGGTCATGACGCCTTCCCGGACCATATTGGCGATTTCCCAGACATAGGGATGAAAATTATAGCGCTTGCGGTGGATCTGGTTGGCATAGGCATTGAGCAGACAGTTGGAGGAATTGGGATCGGTATCATCCGGTTTTTCCCAGCCGAACTGTTTGATCCGCTCCACTATCTTTTCTTCGTCATAGGGCAGAAAGGCAAGGGGATGCACGTTCCAGGGAAATTTCTCCGTCTGCTCAAACTGTCTTTCCGTCACAAAAAAGGGCAGGATGGCATCCCCTGCTATCTCGACCAGCGGCTGCAGGGTCGTATTTTGAGCATTGCGCATCAACGCGGCATTGGTACGCATCACCGAGGCCTGCACAGGGGCCTGCCCCGGCGACCAGCCATAACCGATAAAGGGGATTTCCTTTTCCAGGGCTGTGCGCAGGACAATCCCTTTGACAAAGCTGATACAGCTGGTGCAGATGGTGGATGCCCGTTCAAGTGTTTTTGCCGAATACAATTCCCGCCCGGCCGCGGTGGAAAAAATCCTGCGCAGCATCTTGCGGGCAGGCCGGACGATCATCAGGTCCACCCCGAGCGCTCCGCAGACCGTGCGGATGTTTTCCTCGGCCCGGGGCGAGATAAAGGTATTATCAAGGGTCAGGGCAAGCACCCGCAGTCCATAACGGTTCACCAGGACATCCAGGGTGTAGGTGGAATCCTTGCCGCCGCTGTAGGCAACAATTACATCATAGGTGTCTGTTTTTTTATGCTGCTTGAGTAAGTCAAGAAATTTCTGCTCGTATTTTTTCTTCTTTGCCAGGTTGGCCTTGTGCCCGCGATAACGTTGACAGTACGTGCACTCGCCCTTGTCGTCAAAAGAAATACCCGGAAAGGTGCTGGGCAGTATACAGCGGGAGCATAATCGATACTCGGTTGGTTCCTGTTTCACTTCGCGCCTCCATTGCGGGCGATAATGCCCCGTATCTCTCCATTTCCATCCACAAGCGGACTCACCTCGGTGTATGAGTATTTCTTGCGCATGCGTTTTATCATTGCCTCCCCCTGCCCCAGGCCGACTTCAAATGCCAGCCAGCCCGACTCTTTCAGGTAGCGTGGCGCCTCTTTTATGAGACGATGAAGAATTTTAATCCCGAAGGCGCCGCCGTCAAAGGCCAGGGATGGCTCATGGTCGTGAATTTCATGGTCCATTTCGCCGACCCTGGCCGTTGAAATATAGGGAGGATTGCAGGTGATGAGATCCATCTTTCCCATCACATCCCGGTCATCAAAGGCAGCAAACAGGTCGCCCGTGCAAACCCGGCACCGGCCGTCAATACCGTGAAACACAAAGTTTTTTTGGGCAAGGGCAACGGCATCTTCGGAGAGATCGGCGGCATGCACACGGCAGGATGGGCAATGCAGCGCCATGGCAACAGCAAGGTTACCGGCGCCGGTGCAGACATCCATCACCACGGGATGGTCGACCCTTTGTTCTATTTTTTCAAGCTGCCGCACCGCCGCCCGGCCCAGGAGCTCTGTTTCCTTGCGGGGAATCAGCGCCTCGGCGGTTGTCAACAACTCGATCCCCATGAATTGCTGTCTGCCGGTAATATGGGCAAGAGGGGTGCCGGCCACCCGTCGCCTGACCATGGCCCGCAGTTCGTCCTGTTGCCGCCGGTCCAGGGCGGGTAATTGCCGCTCCACGGCTCCAGCCGCCGAGGTCGGTTCACCCGCCGCCGTCAGCCACAGGGCCGCCAGGGTGCTCTCCGCGGTCTCTTCCGGTTTGTCGGGCAGGAAATCGACATCCCTGTCAAGGACACTCAGCAATTCCCTGGAGAGTTTCTCTTCCATGGTTAATCATCCCCGCCATAATGTTCTCTAAGCAATGCCTTGATGTCAATCTTGCCGTTTGCGGTCCTGGGAAAGGATTCCAGGCAAAAAACATCACGGGGCACCATGAAATTTTCCAGTCGGGACAGACAGATCTTTTTTATTCGTCGATCGGTCAGCGGGCTGTCTTTGTCGACACGAACAAAGGCGCAGACAGCCTGGCCGAAATGCGGATCATCCACGCCGGTAACCACGGCTTCCCGTATGCCGTCAATGCCGTACAGGGTTTGTTCCACCTCCACCGGGCTGACCTTTTCACCCCGTGTTTTGATGATATCATCACTGCGGCCCGCGAAGTAGAGAAACCCGTCCTCGTCCAGCCGAAACCAGTCACCGGTGCAAAGTACCCGTTCCCCCGGCAGCGGCCCCGGTTGCAGGACTTTTGCCGTTAATTCCGGCTTGTTCCAGTAACCGGCCATGACATGCGGCCCGCGCACGTAGAGGATGCCGTCGCTGCCGGGCCGGACCGGTTCGCCCTCAGGCGTCCGTAAAAAGACCTCTGTTCCCGGGATGGGCCGGCCGACCGACGCGGGTTTTTCGTCGACCAGTTCAGGCTCAAGGTAGGAAACCCTTTTGCATTCGGTCAAGCCGTACATCTTGTACACCAGGGCATTGGGAAAAATTTCATGGAGCAAGGGAATAAATTCCGGGCTCAGGGCCGCCGCCGTATTGGTCACCCGGGTCACCTGCGGAAAGAGAAGTTTTTTCCGTTTGTGTCCGGCTATCATCGTGGAAAAAATCGTCGGCACCCCGGGAAACACCGTTACCTTCTGCGTGCGCATGACCTGGTAAATCCTGCCCGGAAAGGTAAACGATCTCTCGACAATTAGTGTTGCCCCAAGCTTCATTGCCATGAGGAGCTGGTAGAGGCCGTAATCAAAGGCCAGGGGCAGTACCAGGAGAATCCTGTCGGCTTCGGAAAGCCGGAGATATTCGATCAGGCTCCAGGCGGCAAACACCATGGCCTGGTGGGTCTGCATGACACCCTTGGGATGCCCGGTGCTGCCGGAGGTGTAAATCAGGGCGGCCAGATCATTTGGAATAACAAATGCCGCTACATCCAGGGGCGCACTTTCCCGAACCACGCCGGCAAAGGATTCCAGGCGGACGGAACACTGTTCCACATCCGGAAGAACGCCCGAGGAGATGATGCCCCGCAGGCCGGGCAGACCGGCTGCCGCCTTGACATACTGCCCGGACAGATGGCCGTCCGTCATCAGCAAAATGGCTCCGCTGTCCTGGAGGATATACTGCAGCTTGTTCGCCTTGGTCTGCGGATTGATCATCAAAAAAACGCCGCCGGCCAGCAGGATACCATAAATCGAGGTGATACAGGGCCAGGTGTTGTCCATGTAGACGCCGACACGGTCGCCGCGCCGCACCCCCCTGTCAAGCAAGGCCCGGGCAACCCTTTGCGAGGTCTCAAGCAACTGCCCGTAGGTATACTCCTCCCCTTCAATCACCAGGGCAATTTTTTCAGGATGTCGGGTTGCGGACTCTATCAGTCCTTCTCGGAGTAATCTTTGGGGCCTGATCATGGGACTGTCACGTTATGCTCTTCCGGCGATGAACGCCGCCAGTTGGTTGACACTGTCCAGAATTTCTGGAATCAGCTCGTCATCGTCAACGACAATGTCAAAGGTATCTTCCCGCCATTCCACCAATTCAAGAACGCCGGTGGAATCGATGATACCCTGGTCCAGAAAAGAATCGTCATTGCCGAGATCCTCCTCGGATTTAACGGGCGCCCTTTTGAAACAGAATGGTTTTTACGGTCCGGAATACGACTAGGATATCAATGAAGACAGAGCTGTTTTTGATGTAGTAAAGGTCATATTCCAGTTTACGCAAGGCGTCTTCCTCAGACGCGCCGTAGGGGTAGCAGACCTGGGCCCACCCGGTGAGGCCGGGTTTGACAGAATGGCGAAGTGAGTAAT
>WFZC01000034.1 GCA_015489765.1 Desulfobulbaceae bacterium | reverse complement strand
ATTGTACGGTATATCGTGGATGTAAATTATTGCATACACAAGGGTTATGGAAATAATAATCAAGAGCGCTAGTGCGGCATAATCAAGACCTCGTCCAGCCATGGACATCCTCCTTGGGGATATTTTTCTGAATCGTGTACGGGTGGTGTATTCCCTTGTCGAGATGGGCAGGCAAAAAGATTATCCGGCAGGCTGCATCGTTATGACCTGCTTCAACCCGTATCCGGGAAGTGACAGGGTATTTTTTACCCGGAATGGCGGAGAAAATCAAGGTATATGGTCGATTTTCCAGGTTTTGACCGGTTTTTTCAAAGTCGGTCTGCTGATATGGCGACGATCTGAAAAAAACGGCCCGGTCATTTGGAATTACCGCTGCTCCGGCACACCCAGCTTTTTCAGGATAAATCCCAGGGGACAGAATCCCGTAAAACCGAACTGGAAGAGATTCAGCCCGACAAACATGGTAAAGAAGAGAAAATATTTATGAATAAATAATGGGTTGTGGCCGCAGTCAACGCCAAGGGCGAGGCTGAGTACAATAAAAAATCCGGCAATAACGTGAATCCAGTCGTTAATGACCATCGGTCTGTCCTCTGTTGGTAGTAGTTGCAGATTTGGTCGGACCGGCCGCTCAGGGCGTCAGGTCGTCAGCCGATTCCTGTTTCTTTAATAACCATTTTTTTGTTGTCGTCAACAGGGCCGGGACAATGCACAGGCAGGCCAGCCCGGTAAAAAGGGCTGTGGCTCCAGCCAGGATACCGGCCCGTTGCAAGGGGATCAGCCGCAGGAAGAGCAAGGGAAACCAAGCCAGCGATATGAGAAAGGTAGTTCCGGCAATGGCCCTTGCCTGTGCTTTAACCGGTTTCATCTCGACTGTTTGCTCATTGTCGATCCTGGCCAGGTTGGCTGTCAATTCCCCAACTTCCTGAGCGACACAGTAACCGGCCATGGCCAGTGGGAGAAACATGAGCATGGTTGTCGGCAGGTTGAATTCTTTAATAATCAGGGCCGCAGGTCCGTAAACAATGCCAAGGACAAAGATCGGGGGGACCATGATCGGTATGCTCCGCAGCAGAGAGCGTTCTATAAGGGCGATAACGACACAGGCAACCAGGTATCCGGCAATCAGCTCCTTATGCAGGGCAGTGGTGAGGGCATCTTCAGCCACCATGTTGATATAGGCGGGACCGGCCCAGTGCAGGGTTAATTTAACCGGCGGGGGATTTTCGGTCAGGAACCGATCGGCATCGGCAACAAGCCGCTCCATGTCTTTGCCGTCATTTCCTTTCAGGAAGAGACGGATATTTGCCCTGTTGAAATCCCTGCTGACCAGTTTGGGGAGGTCATCGGGAGTATGCCGGGTCTGGTAGGAAACCAGGGTTTGCGTTACCCCGCTGACCGTTGCCGGGATGGTGAAATAACCCGCATCTCCCTCAAACAGCTCCTGGTGGACCTTGCGGACGATATCGGCCACAGAGACGGAGCCGCCCACCTGTGGCAGTCTGTTGAGATATTGCTGCAGGGTGAGCAGGTATTGCAGCAGTTCCGGGCGCTTGAAGATTTGGTTCTGGTTGCGCAGGCGGTCAAGGCTGTCAAGGGCATGGGACCAGGCCTCGTAACCCGTATCATCAGCTGGAGCGAGCCGGTCGATTTCTTGCTGCCAGGCAAGCCGGAGTCTTTTTGCCAGCGCCTGCAGAGAAGTGTTTTCCGATACGGCCTGTGAAATTTCCGCCAGCGCCTTTTCCCGGATAACCGGTGTCTTGCCCAGGGATTTCGCCAGGGTGGCGCTGAGCTGGTCAGCGGCCTTGCGGATGTCTGTTTTTTCACCGCTCCCGGATAGAACCAGGTACGCCTCACCTGTGCCGTCGAAATGTTGATTGAGTATCCGTTCAGCAGTCGGTAATTTGCCTGATTTCGGAAACCATGACATGGGCCAGGTCGTGTAATGGCCGGTCAGGATTCCACCAGCGCCCGGAACGATGGTCAATGTGATCAGACCAATCACCCACCACGGTTTGCTGGTGGAGCTTTGGATAAGCCATATCGGTAAACGGGTGAAAAATGATTGGATGATCGCGGAAAAACGGGAGGCGGTGGAGTCAGAATGGGTCCGTTTTATTTTCTGTATGTCTCTTTTCTGCATGAGGACAAGCAGCGCCGGCAGGCATGTTGTGGTGAACAGCCAGGCCAGGAGGACACCAATAGCGCCAAAGAGACCAAAAAAGCGCAGCGGCGGCAGGTCGGTAACAATGAGGGAGCCGATTCCGGCTGCCACGGCAAGGGTGATGAAGAGCGTGGGGAAAAACCGGCGCTCCACCACTGCCCCGAGGGTTTGCCGCAACTCCTCTTTACTGCTGTGTTTATCAGGCAGATAGAAGAGGAAATAAATGGATACTGTGAGTGTTACGGCAAGAAGTAACAGCGGGATAACCAGGCTTGCCGGAGACAGGGTGTTGCCGGTGCCGACAAAGAGGCCCATGGTGGTGATGGCCGTGCCCAGGGCGATGAAAATCGGGGCAATGATCACCCCAAAGCCGGTAAAGAAGATCAGCATCAGCAGACCAGTTGCCGCAAGAACCAGGGCCACGGCAAGGATGGTTCCTGTGCGCAGCTTTCTGCCGCCGGTCTCTTCGATTATTGGCGGGCCGGTAAGAAAGAACTGATCATTATCTGAGGATAATTCATTAATTTTTCGTTGCAGCCGTCGGTGCAATGCAGGGACAAGGTCCCGGCGGGCAACAGGCAGATACAGGGCCAGAGATTTTCCGTCCCTGGAGATCAGTCTACCCCACAACAGGGGATCGTTCAGGGCCCGGTCCCGGATGGCGAGCGCCTGTTTCCGGTTTGTTGGCAGGGCGGTTATCAGGGGCTGAAAACGAATCCGGCCCAACCCGGCCTGTTCAACGGTGGCCACGGTATCCGGGGCAATTATTTCCCCTGCAATATCAGGATGATCCGGATTTAGTTGCTTGAGAATCCGGGCGGAAAACCGGCTGAGTTGAACAATTTTTTTCAGGCTCCCTGGGTTAAATACCCCGTCTTTGTCCTTTGTGTTGATAACTCCGATCATCACCCTGTCGTGGAGAGCGAATTCTTTCCAGGTTCGCTGCTGGAAAAGACGGGCCGGATTATCGGCTGGCAGGATGTTCAGCGGCTTGGTGTCCACCCCGGGGTGGCTGGCGAGCAGAAGCGCGGCCAGCAGCGTTACGGCCGCCATCAGAGAGGCGGTCAGGCCGGGACGGGACAGGGAAAATTGAATCATCTTTCGCTTGATCTGCATTTCTTCCTGTCCGATTCGTCTGGTCAATCAGTCGGTGATTTGGTGATTTTTCGGAAACAGTTGTCTCAGGAGAAAAAGGGACAGGCCAATGATTACCAGGTAAAACCAGATATCCGGGCTGATCCGGTTTTCCGGCCGCACAAGGGCAAGAACTCCCAGGACGATCATAAACTGGTATCCCTGTTTATGGAAACGGACAAGTTTGCCCAGGACATAAAAGTTGATCATCGGCACGATAAGATACAGGAGCAGCAGGGGCGAAAACTGATGGACGGCAACGGCGGTCAGCTGCAGGATGGCAATGTCATAGAGCTTTTTTGCCGTAACAAGGAAGAGAAGAAGACAGAGCAGCCAGTTAAGCCACCGGTAGCGCTGCCGCCTGTCCTCATCGGGGATTGTGTTGACAATGGAGAGGATTTCTTCTCTGTCATGTTTGCGCGACAGCTCGGCAAGAACCTGTTTTTTTCCCCTGCCCGCGGCCAGTTCCCTGCGGATACGTTGTTCAAGGGTATCTGTTTTTTTCATATGCGGTATATTCAGCGTTTCAGTGTTAATGTCGGGGCAGCTTCTCCGGTTGTTTCCCGGATGTTGCGGTTTGTCGGAAGCGCCCCGATTCGATAGTAAAGTTACTCTGTTGTACCGTATCCGCGGATGTTGCGCAATGGCTCTGTTTCCCGGACGGCCCTGTCGCCATTCCATAGCGACCCATGAGTTATAACTTGACAATTGCACGATATACTATTACCACGGGAAGGCAAAAAAATATCGTTGTGAGATGACGATAGCCGGGATGTTTTTCCGCCTTTCCGGGCGTAAAAAATGCATTCCGTTCTTCCCGGCCGGTTTGGGCCGTTCCGGGGCATTTCCGTATATGTGTTTGGACAAGGAGTAGTTGTAATTAATCGTTTTTGCAAGCAATGAGGAGTATTATCATGGGTGGCAACGAAGACAAAATCACCAGTTTGCTCAGTGAGGGAAAGACCTTTGATCCGCCGACCGAGGGCGCGGACCAGGCCTGGGTCAAATCAATGGATGAATACCGGGCCATGTACAAGCGTTCCATGGAAGATCCGGAAGGATACTGGGGGGAGAGGGCTGAAGAGCTGGTTAGCTGGGACAAGAAATGGGACAAGGTCCTTGAGTGGGATTTTACCAAGCCGGAGATCAAGTGGTTTAGCGGTGGCAAGCTCAACATGTCCTATAACTGTCTTGACCGCCATTTGACCGATGGCCGCAGGAATAAAGCCGCTCTTATTTGGCAGGGTGAACCGGAAGACGATGTCAAGGTATATACCTATCAGATGCTGTATACCGAGGTCTGCCGTTTTGCCAATGTACTCAAGAAAAAAGGGGTGAAAAAGGGAGACAGGGTATCCATTTACCTGCCCATGATCCCCGAGCTTGCCATTGCCCTGCTGGCCTGTGCGCGGATCGGCGCCATCCATTCGGTGGTCTTTGCCGGTTTTTCCGCCGTGGCCCTGCAGAGCCGTATCCATGACTGTCAGGCCAAGGTATTGATCACCGCCGACGCCGTACTTCGCGCCGGTAAGACCATTCCCCTGAAACCAAACGCTGATACGGCTCTTGAAGAATGTGATTGCGTGGAATCCTGTATCGTTGTCC
>WFZC01000033.1 GCA_015489765.1 Desulfobulbaceae bacterium | reverse complement strand
TCATGAAAGACGGAACAATCTTAATCTCCACCTTGCTGCCTGTAATTTCCTCTATCTTTTTCTTACACCTTTCAAGGTTTGCCCTTACCTTTGCAGAATTTTCTGAAATCCAGGCTACCCTGGCCTTTCTTGTCTCTTCTGCCTCCTCCTCGGTTCCTCCATGTTCCTGAAGTTCAGGAGGCACGGGTTCAAGCACGTGAAAAAGGGTAATGGAGCACGGCTCCTTAAGGCCCTTTACGTAATCGATTGTCCCCTTTGTGGTGATTTCATGACCATCGTGACAAATAAGAATTCTCTTCATGGCTGCTGCTCCTTTCTTGTTTATGACACAACTGCTTACAAAAGGTTAAAAATTTTTTTACTTATAATTTTACGTTAAGCAGCCGCAAAGAGGCTTCAAGAACCGCCTTTCAGATGATTTTTTTCACGACCCGGGAAAAGACGACATCCATTCAGACTAGCCTGGCCCGGGGAAATTCAAGAAATGGTCATCAATGAAGTAAAGGAATGGTGAAGGCTCGTGGCTTATTCACAAATGCTTTTCAATGCCCAAATGCCGTAACTTGTTGCTTTCACATTGGAAATCTGCACCAAATCACTTCCTTCGGGTGCCTTCCTGAAGCAATCCCTTTCTCCATGTTTTCTTCAAATAGAAAACAAACGCGACGGCCTGGAGACGTTCTCATGCCATTCACATGACTTCCGCATAGAAAGGCGAAGGCACTGTCGGATAGATGCGAAAAACGTGTAAAAATACGTCTTCCGCCTTAGCCACGACCTCTTCTTCCGAAAAACTCTCCACCGGCAAGCCCGTCTCATCGCTCCACAGAAAGTCTTGTATTGTTATTCGTACTGCATCACGCGTTGTTTCCTTATCGCGCCAATGATCAATCTTGAGTTTTTCTGCTTTCAGGGTCTCCAAAAGCTCAACGGCGACTTTCTTAACTCGTTTGATGTCGGCAGGGCTCAAGTCCGGCTTTTTCAACAAATCGAAGAGAGCTAAGGATTCCTCGTCTAGGCCCTCACGTATGGCCCGCCTTTCTTCCTCATCAAGGGCCTGTACCAGCTTGAGCAGGGCTTCAAAGGTCTTTTCGATAGTAATCCGGTCCTTCTCACGGTTGTACTCTGCTACGATCTCTTCATAATGACGCTGAAAATCAGTTCGCAATGGATTCCGCTCCAAAAGCCGCCGGAGCTTGCTTTCGATAGCCTGTTTAAGGTTCTGGACTGTAGTCCGCTTTGCAGTGCTCCGCTGGAACTCTTTTCGAAGCCTATCAAAATCGATCTTGCTGATATCGTAAGGAGCCTGCTCTTCCGCCACCGTGTTGGCCTGCGTGACGATGGCTTCATCCACCACTTCGTGAAGCTGCCGGATAATGTCGCTAATATCCGCACGTTCCCGGTCCTGCTGCAGGCTCTTGTAGACAATATTTATGGCGCCATATTCAGCCCTATATGTATTCACACCCTTCACGTTGATGCAGGCCTTGAACTTCTTGAAGACCTCCCTGCACATCACCTCGAAGCGCTTGCGGGTTTCGTCGTTCTCATTCGCCGCTTCCTTGGCGGCCAGGATGGCGGCATTCCGCTCAAATCCTTTCTTCGTAATGATGTCGTCCAATGAGGCACTGCGCGCGTCCAGGAACCCTCGAACCAAGGCAATGGCCTCCTCCAGGTCAGCCAATAGTTCTTCCTCGGGTCTGGCAGGTTCCCGTTCTCCTTCCCCACCCCCGTGCCCATCATCGGCTCTGCCCGCAAAGGTGGCCAGGGCCTTGCGCAGGTTCTTGAGGATGCCACAGTAATCGACGATGAGCCCGTTGTTTTTCCCTTGGTTCACACGGTTCGCGCGGGCAATTGCCTGCATGAGCGTGTGGGCCTTGAGCGGTTTGTCAAGATAGAGGGTTGACAGACTTGGTACATCGAAGCCTGTCAACCACATGGCGCAGACAATAGCGATCCGAAACGGATTTTCCTCCTCCTTGAAGGCATCGTCCAGGGCCATCCGCTGCATGTTTCGAAACTGCGGTTTTTCACGCATGGCCGGCGGCAGGTCCATACCTTCCTTGATGAGTTTTCGATGGGGTTTGATGTCCAGGCCCCACTTCTGGAACTTTTCAACCTCGCCCTGTTCTTCGCTGACCACGACAGCCATACGCGTCTGACGCATCCACTCAATCTGGCGTCGGTGGTATATCTCCTCCTGTTCGTCCGTCAGTGAATCAAGTTTCTTTTCCAGTTCACGGATGCGCTCCTGCCAGTAAAATTCAATGAGTTTATACATCCGTACGCAGGTGATCTTGTCAATGCAGACCAACATCGCCTTGCCGCTCTCCCATGCATTGGAATAGTGGTGCACGAAATCACGGGCTATCTGGTCCAATCGCTTTCCGGCAGTAATGATGTGGTAGTCGCGCTTCAGCTCCCGTTCCAGTTGCTGTTCCACATCCACGTCCTCTGTTTCGATCTCTTCCAACTTAGCGGCGATCCGTTCGTTCAGATCACCCACTGCCACACCGAGTTTATCCCCCCGTGCGTCATAGTAGAGCGGCACTGTTGCCTTGTCCTCGACTGCCCGCTGGAAATCATAGGTCGAGACGTAATCACCAAAAACCCTTCTTGTGATCTCATCATCCTTGAACAGGGGCGTGCCAGTAAATCCAATGTAGCTGGCATTCGGCAAGGCGTTCCGCATGTTCAATGCCAAGGTTCCGTACTGGCTTCGATGTGCCTCATCCGTTATAACTATGATGTCATCGCGAAGGCTGTATGCCTGGTCAGGCTCCACCTCCTGATTGAATTTCTGGATCAGGGAAAAAATATACGATTTGTGCTGGGCAAGAAGACGGCGCAAATGCTCACCGCTGGTTGCCCGGCACGGGTCGCGGTCGTTATCCACCACGCTGCAGCCTGCAAAGGTCTTGTAAATCTGGGTGTCCAGGTCCTCCCGGTCGGTCAGAATCAAAAAGGTGAAATTGCCGCCGAGCTTGCGATGAACCTTGCGGGTAAAAAAGACCATCGAGTAGCTCTTGCCCGCGCCCTGGGTATGCCAGAAGACCCCCAGCCTGCCTTGGCGGTTTTTTCGATCTCTTACCGCCTCAATAGCCCGATTGACGCCCAGGAACTGGTGGTTGCGGGCAAGTATTTTCTTTGGCTCGCCGGACGAATCATCGAAAATGATGAAGTTTTCGATGATGTCCATAAAGTTTTTCTTTGCGCAGACGCCCTTGAGCAGGGTCTCCATGTCCACCACGCCGGGTTCTTCCTCGTTCAGACGCTTCCACTCATGAAAGTGTTCCCACCTACTTGAGATGGAACCGATACGCGCCTTGTCACCATTGCCGATCATGACAATGGCATTGTGATGAAAAAGATGCGGAATGGTATCCTTGTAGTCGGCAAAGTTCTTGTCAAAGGCGGTTCGCAGGCTCTTATGGATGTTCTTGCACTCGATGAAGAGCAGCGGCAAACCGTTTACAAAGCCGACGATGTCGGCACGGCGGCGGTAAAGATCACCGCGCACCCACAGTTCGCGCACGCAAAGGAAGTGGTTGTTTTCCGGATTATCAAAATCAAATACCCGCAGCCGTTGTTTGACGCGTTCACCCTTTTCGTTTCGAAAGGTCACCTGAACCCCATCTCGCATGAGCGCGTACTTTTCCCTGTTGGTGGCAAGAAGCGTCTGCGTCGTGATGGTCGTGGCGATCTGCCGCACGGCGTCGTCGTAAACGGTCCGGGGCAAACCAGGATTAAGGGCCACGAGTTTCTGCCGCAGATACCGGGTGAGGACAACCTCCCGGTCGGAACTCCGCCCCAACAGGCTGGCCGGCCCAAAGTCCTCGCTGTTGTAGGCATACACCGAATCCCAGCCAAGTTGCTTTTCAAGGTACTCGGCTGTGGTCTGCTGAACCAGGGTGTCTTCGGTGTATGCGTTGTATGTCATGGACTTATTCTGCCCAATAACCGTTTATTGCTGAGTATCAACGGAAATCGGTACGCTAACCATGTTAGCCACCGGAGTATAGATATCTACATCCTGTGCAGGAGTATGAATGGAGACAATAAGAGAATATCGCGTTTTCCGACCCCATCGGTCGAGCCAGGGTCGTTCGCGCCACCACCCGATCACCGGATATACCCCAACCATATTGCATGTAGCAAGATCAGCGGCCGTCCCCTGCCATATATCCGAATGGACCGAGCCCTGATCTCTCCCGTTGGACCCAATACGCCAACGTTCACTTCCGCTGCTTGAATCAGGCTTTTCGCCGTCTTCTCTTGCCGCAGCGTTTAGCCTCCGAAGGAATGTGTAGCGATCTTCACCAACATTATTTAAGTCAAAACGTAGCGCATGAGACGAATAACGGTACCTATCTTTCCAACCCACTTCGCCCGGACTAGGTTCAATGAAATAAGATAGGGTGATCCTCAGGGTAACCGGCGTTTCTCCGAGCGCCAGTAGAACATCCTTTGGCCATGGCAGCTCGTGGAGGTGCATTTCCTTTGTACGATAGCCGCTAGAATCAGTTTTCCTATCGTATGGCTGGATCTCCTCTTGGGCAATCAATGTCAGACTGTTACGGTAACAGGCCAGTGCACGTTCGAGATCCGGGACTCCGTATCCGCAAATGCGCAGAAGGCGGGCATAACCAGTTTTATTCTCTGAAGTCAAAAACTGCTCTTTCATGGTCTCCGTCCACTGCGCCGAGTGTACAAGCAGCCCACGAATTGTTTCAGGCCAGGCTTGCGGATATGTTACCTGAATTTGAGCCGCCATCCATGCCGCTTGGGCGGTAGCAGCACTGGTGGCATTGATAAAGTCGAACTGTCTCTTGGTGGGTTCATGTCCTGTGGATAGAACAGCCAGGTCATCATGTTCTGAGATAAAGCTATCAGGAGCCCGCGCAACATTGCCTCCCTCCAGGACAATATCCGGCTTGACCGGCCATTTTCTGCCTTCCCATACCAGAGATGTAGTGCTGAACGGCGACAACCCTCCTGCCGGAGCCACAGGCTTATGCTCTTCCAGACCGGGTTCGGTTAGTCTTGCCTTGTTGGTAAATGCTCCAACGGTCAAGGCATTCCAGGACTGGCCTGGGTCGTGAATTGAATTTGTCAGATTGCTGTCGGGATAATTGTTCCATTCTTCCTGATCCTCGATATTACCGGCAGCAACAATGAACAACCGTTTTTGATCATCGTCATAGCCGGAGGTCAATTTATCGACGGCCGCAGACCACGAGGACGGCCGTCCCCGGTCCCGTCCATCCGTCGATGTAATAGCCATACAGCCAATGTGCCTTCGATTTCGCTTTTGTATCTCTGCCCTGCTGATCCCCTGGATGGTAATATCTCCATACAATTTTGGATCGCTGGCCCCTTGTGGCGGGAGTATCTTGACAGATTCCAGACAGTGATGGATTTCTATTTTACTGTTGCTTTCCAAGGCCTCCTGGATATCTCCATAACCGCCGACACCACACATCAATGTACCATGCCCGCAATGGTCCGCTTTTTGCCACTTCGGGTCGACTGTATGACAATCACTGTCTCTAAGGATTGGTTCCAACAGCATATGACCGTTGTTGGCCCCGGTATCCAAAATGGTTACAGCCACAACAGGATTTTCAGACACTGACAGCCGAGACCGTAAATCTCTTACCCATTCGGTCTGCTCTTTGTTGCTCAGTCCAAGAAAGAACCCGGCCGTCTCCTTGGCCCGCCTGAATTCTGCGATATAAGGACTGGATTCAATGAGCTCCGCCAATTGGCTTCGATCGGCTTTGGCCAAGACCACCATCCGTTCCGGAAAACGCAGCGCCCCGTCCTGAACGTCAATACCAAGTTGCGCAGCAATATCCCGAAAGGACCGTTCCGTATTGTCTGTATCTCCCCGAAGCCAGATTTCGCACCAGATAGCGTTATCATCCGGCAGCAATTCCGGCTCGTCTTGCCAGAAAGATTCCAGAACAGCCAGACGAACATCCTCGATACTGTTGATCAGTTTTTCGTTTTTCGGTTTCCCAGCCCTGGTTTCTTCTTCTGCATACTTGCGGACTTTTTCAAGAAAATAGTGTTCCTTGCCTGCCGGTACATAAACCGTGGCTCGGGTTACCGTATGCTCCGGATCATCCTGCGCCGGAACGGTGCGAATATTCAAAAGACGGATGCCTGCCCGCCTGTCTTCCAGGCTTTTGGTGACCAGATCGTGATCCGGGGAGCTCTCAAACTCCAGGTAAACGCCTTGCCGGACGGGTAACGATACGGCGGTTCGCTGCTGGGCCGTATGCCTTGCAGCCTGCCAAGCTGCCTCTAGCCGCCGCTTTAGTTTTGCGCTGTGACTGGCACGGTAACGCAATGGGATGCGGAACTCCGCGCCCCGGGTGGGCGGGCTGGTATATTCAGATGATTCACCAGAGTGATCCAGGAAAATATGCTTAAAAGAATCCAGCATTTCCATTTACCTCTGAGCGTTTCCGTAAGCCAGGCGCCGTTCTCGCAGCATCTTTTTCAAGAGCGTGGCTGTCACTGTTTTCCGATCTGCCAGAATAGCCTCCTTGATGGCATCGTCGCAGGCCTGGGTGATCTCGGCATGGCTGAGAGTATCAGCCTCCTTGACCGCTGTTTTCAGCGAGAGTTTTTTCCCGCGGAAGCCGCCGAGCCGGTTTTCCATAAGTTGCCGGATTTCATCTGTGGTTGGGAGGTGATAGTAAAGCACATCGTCAAAGCGCCGGAAAAGCGCCTGATCCAGAATGCGCGGGTTGTTGGTCGCCGCCACGATCAGGCTGTCCGATTTATCCTGTTCAATGAACTGTAAAAACGCATTCAGGACCCGTCGCATCTCACCCACATCATTGTCCCGTCCGCGCTCTGCGCCGATGGCATCGAACTCGTCGAAGAGGTACACCCCGCGCCGCTCCCGGATCACATCGAAAATCTGACGCAGCTTGGCGCTGGTTTCGCCCATGAACTTGGTCACCAGCTTGTCCATGAGAATGGTATGAAGAGGCAGGTGCAGTTCGCCCGCCAGCACCGCGGCTGTCATGGTCTTGCCTGTGCCGGGGGGGCCTGCCAGCAATGCTTTGCGCCGGTTGCAGAGCCCGTATTTTTTGAGCTTCTCCTGCTGGCGATATTCCCGCAAAATCCGCTTGATGCGGTTTCGCATCTCATCGGATACGATCAGGTCGGCGAGTCGCTCTTTGGGTTCTGAAGAAATAACCAGGTCATCCAGCTCGCGATTAAAGCGCACAACCTGCACAGGCGCGGACTTGGCCTTATCCACCAGCGCGCGTATTTCATGGGCCAGGGTGCTGTGCCCCTGCTTGGCCTCATGGGCAGCCATTTGCAGGGCAATGGTCGCGAAACGCTCCCGGTCATTGGAAAAATGGGACCAGATCAGTGATTTCAGTTGTTCACCGGTGGCCATGATTGCCTCCGTTTCTTTGTTTTCTATTCATACCGCGATCTCTCCGTTCATGAGGCGAGGAAGGAGGAGGTCGCGGGCATGAGCCAATTTTCTGATTTGGGTGGAAAGATTGTCAATTTGGTTGAGAATTTGTGATGCGTACTCAGTGAACATGGCTATCAACTTTTCATCCGGCACAACAAATGGGATGAGCTTGAAGGTGTCACGAATGATCGCGTCGAATACAGCGCCAACTGCTCGACTGCGAAACTGCTCGACCGCATCAACCAAGGCAAAATACAAATAGTGCTGGTTAAGCGGCGGCCTTGCCACGAGGGCGTAACAGGACTGATTCATGGCCATAGCCGTTTGCGCAAGGTTAATTTTACCAACGGTACCACGGGCCGTGATAAAAACGGAATCTTTAGGATACAGTCTGCTGTTGCAATTTCTTAGCCCGTCTTCTGTAATTGTTTTTTCAGTCTCGAACACATAGGCATAATCAACTGCGTCTTTGGGGGTAAAAAAGGGTATATCACCGTCCCAATATTCTGGTATTTTAGTTTTGGGAGTGCCGCCGCTCAATACCCCCATAACATCAAAAGCTGTCTTCTTCTCCCACCCCTCGGGCACGCCGTCTTTGATTTTGACGTGTTCGTGGCCGGGGAAACGGAGGTGGACGAACCATTCCTTGTAAAGCAGCCGCACCGCCTGCTCCAGCAACTGAATCCGCCGCCGGTTGTTTTCGATGAGGTCGTCGTAGGCGGAGAGGATGGAGGCTATACGTCTTTGCACTTGCAATGTCGGTGCGGTAACCAGCGTGTTTTCAATGACTGTTTTTTGGGCTCTTTGACGGCCTGAAGCACCAATCATGCTTTTGATTGCAGGCTCACGCAATACAGGCGACCTGGCAAGGTAATACACGTAGTCTGGGTCTGAAATGCCTTTGCGTGCTCGGAACACAAAGAACTCGGTAGAACCAAAGCCACGTCCCTCGCTTAGCCCTGCGACTTTCGCAGTCTTTCCATGCTCGAGACAAGGTGTAATGCGTGCAAAGATAGTATCCCCGTCCTGAAATTTGGCTCCGCCTTTTCCATTCCAGGTGCGAACAGTGCTGGGTGTGACCGCTTTAACATGTGGATCAACATCAGCCATTTCAATGAAGGAGTATGAGCTACCTTTATCGAGGCGAACCCTCGGCTGAATCTTAGCGAACTGACCAAACGGCATTGTTCGAGTTGATCCCTTCATACACTCAACTCCTTAAAATTCTTTTTGATCTTCGCGATCACTTCTAACTTCCTCCTTCAAGTTTCCCTTTTCATTCCCCCAACTCCCTACTGAGTTCCGCTTCAATTTCTTCTACGGTTGGCAAGCTAGACTTCAGATTGTCCGGCAAGGCACGAGTTAGTTCATACCTAGATACACCGATAGGCTTTCGGATATCCCGCAGGGCGTATTCGGCAAGCACCCGGTCATTTTCCTGGCAAAGGATCAGGCCGATGGTGGGCTGGTCGTTTTCATGTTTGAGCCGGTCATCCACCACCGAGCAGTAAAAGTTCATCTTGCCTGCGTGTTCGGGTCTAAATTCGCCTTTCTTGAGCTCGATCACCACGAAGCAGCGCAGCTTTAGGTGATAAAAGAGCAGGTCAATGTAGAAGTCCTTGTCGCCGACCTCGATGTGATACTGCCTGCCCACAAACGCAAAACCGCATCCCAGCTCCAGGAGAAATTTTTCCAGGTGCCTGATCAACTCCGTTTCCAGTTCTCGCTCCTGAAACGGTTCTGTCAGGGTCAGAAAATCGAAAATATAAGGGTCTTTCAGAGCTTGGCGTGCCAGATCGGATTGGGGATCAGGCAGGCGTTTTTCAAAATTGGTCACTGCTGCCCCCTGACGTTCGTGAGCCTTGCTCTTAATCATCAATCCAAGGACGTTTCTGCTCCAACCCTGTTCGATGGTCTGGCACATGTACCAAAAACGGACAGGAAGGTTTTTTATCTTCTCCATGAGCAGGATGTGGTGTCCCCAGGGAATGTTTACTAGGAGTTGTTGCAAATTCTCGAAATGGTTGCTGGCCGTCAATTTAGCCACGGCCTGTAGCGCTTTTTCTGAAGGAACATCGGTTGATAAATTTGCAACAGGTTGTTGCAAATTTACGGAGCTATCATATTCCCGGGCAAATCGGATCATGTAACCAATATTCCGCTCGGAAAATCCCTTTACCTCCGGTAATTCATTTCGAATATCCCGTGACAATTGCGGTATAACCTTTGCGCCCCAGCCTTCGCGCTCCTGCCGCTCGTGAATCATCCTGCCGATATCCCAATACATCAGAATCATTTCCGCATTGGCAGATAAGGTTGCCTTGACTTGCGCCTGGCGGATGCGGGCCTTGATCTGTGTAAACAGTTCGCCGTATCGAGTCAAATCCTGGCTCATTGCCTTTACCTTCCTTCCAGCTTCATACCCCCAACTCCTCAAAATTTTTTTTGATCTTTTCGGCCAGCTGAATGGCCTCGGCGTTCAGTTCCACCAGCTCTACGTGGATTTCCCGCAGGGCTTCTTCAAAGTCGAAGTCATCGTCCTCTTCCTCAGGCGCAACCCCCACGTAGCGGCCGGGCGTTAGGCTCCAGTCGTTGGCCTCGATCTCGGCGATGTCGACCAGCTTGACCAGCCCCTCCACATCACGGAGTTTGGCCTCGGGAAAACGCTCGGTGAGCCATTGCGCCTGACGGTGGAAGTAGCGTACTTGTTTGAGCTGGGTGACTGCCAGTTGCCGGGCTTCATCGGCGGCCTTTCGGGCGCGGATAATTTCTCGGCCCGACCATACCTCACTCTTTTTGGCCTCGTATTTGTTTTCGCAGGTTTCGATCAGGCGGCAGGCGAGCTTGTAAAGAAGATCAGCCTGTTTGACCAAGTCGCGGCTGGTATCGGCCAGTGGAGCAAGACGGTCTACGGCTTTCTTGAGCGCGCCTTTGGTATTTTTTTGCTTTTTCCAAGTCTCCTGCTGCCTGGCAACGGCCTTCTTGAAAGCTGCCACATCAGCCTGAAAAGTGGTCTGTGCATTCTTAAATTCCTTTAATATCTCGGCGTGCGGCCCGTCTTTGGTCAGGGTATCCAGAAATGGCTGAAGTATTCCTTTAAGAGAATCTATAGAGGCAATAAAGTCCGGGATTGGTTTAATCTTCTTACTGTAGCGGTCATTAGTAGCAAAGCACTTTGTGGCTTCATCCAGCATACGCCAACAATATCCGGCCACAAGATCGAGAAAGCGGTCGATTTTCCCGCGATAAAGCCAGACAATGGCGAGGATGTTCTGCTGCTGTTCAGGGGAAAAATCGTAGATCTTGCGGGTAACCTTGCGGTAGATGTTGCGCGCGTCGATCATGAGGACCTTGTCGCGGTGCTCCTCGGGCTTGGCCCGGTTGAGGAACCATAGTTCGCAGGGAACGGTACGGGTGTAGAAGAAGTTGGAGCGGATAGCGATCATGATGTCCACGTCGCCGGTCTCGATAAGTTTCTGCCGCACCTTGGCCTCGTCTCGCCCGGCGCTAGATGCCTGGGATGACATGACAAAACCTGCCCTGCCTTTTTCATTGAGATAGCTGTAAAAGTAACTGATCCAGATGTAGTTGCCGCTGGAAACCTTGCCCTTCTTGTTCACGCCAGGCAGTCCAAAGGGCAGGCGTGGATCATTCTTGACCTTGTCGGCGTCGATTTCATCCACGTTGAAGGGAGGATTAGCCATAACGAAATCGGCCTTGCCGAGCAGTTCGTGAGGGTCTTCGTAGTAGGTAATGGCCTTTTGAATGTTGCCTTCCAAGCCATGGACTGCCAGATTCATCTTAGCCAGCCGTATGGTGGTGGCATTCTTTTCCAGGCCATAGAAGGTCAGTTTCTCCGCGGGGTTCTGCTGGCTGTGTTCCAAAAATCGAGCGCTTTGCACGAACATGCCGCCAGAGCCGCAGGCCGGGTCCAATACAACCCCGCATTCCGGCTCAATAACATTGGCAATAAGCGATACCAGGGAAACAGGAGTGAAGAACTCGCCGCCGTCATGCGCCTTCTGGTCGGCAAACTGGGTAAGGAAGTATTCATATATGCGGCCGAATACGTCACCGGAAACCTCTTTCAGCTCATCTGGATTGAGCGTGCGCAAGAGTTGCCCGAGGACATCGTTGTCCAGTTCCTGATATTCATTCTTAGGCAGAACACCACGCAGATTTTCATAGTCGGCCTCAATGGACTCCATGGCCTCAATAATGGCCTTGGCTCGATCCTCACTGTCTGGCAACGAGACTAGGTAGTCGAACTGAGCCTTTGGCTGAAGAAAAATGGCGCCTTTCTGGGAAAAGTCTTCCTTGGTCAGCGCCCGCGTCTTGCCGCCTCGTTTTGGCAGGTTGGCTTCGATTTCATCTTTGACAGCGAGAAAACGGCTGTAGGCGTATCGGAGAAAGATCAGCCCCATCACGGGAAGGAAGTACTCGTTGCTGGCATAGGTGGAGTTCGCTCGCAGGGTGTCTGCCGCATTCCAGAGTCGTTTTTCTATAGCTTCAATATGCTCAAGCTGGACCATATGCGTTATTCCTCAATTATTCCAGGCAAATGGATTCTAATTCCACCTAAAAGTCCGGAATGTGTCTCCCAATAGACATGTGACCATGGACCACCTGCCTCTCTAGATAATACAGAAAAATAATATAATAGGTGCCATATTACGTGCAAAAGAAAAACTCACCGAGTTCTGGGTAACACTGCACCCCTCTGCTAAATATCTCTAAACAAGCAGGTGGATAATCAGGTAGTTACATAGGGATTAAATGAGATTGAAGCACCTTAACGTTATTGTGGGATTTAAGTCGGGATTGAAGGTCTTCTGTAAAACCTACGTAATAATGACGGGGAGAATTTTGGAACTCAAGGATATACACATAATAGAACTTCATCCGCCTTCGCTCCAATAGCTTCGGCGCGATAAATCCGATGCCGAGCCGTAGCCTTTGCAGCCTTCTCTTTTCGCTCCGCTCAAAGCGAAGGCTGGTGGAGGCGGCGGGAGTCGAACCCGCGTCCGAAGGCATTCCACTCAAGCGTCTACGT
>WFZC01000032.1 GCA_015489765.1 Desulfobulbaceae bacterium | reverse complement strand
AAATATTTACATTTCCTGTACATTTATGCGTGAGAGAACAATCATCCACCTGAACATTGCCGATTTCAGCGTGGCCGTGGAACGTCTGCAGGACCGGAGCCTGCGGGACAGGCCCCTGATTATTGCGCCCCGGGCGGCCCGGGCCAGGGTATATGACATGAGCGAGGAGGCCTACCAGGACGGGGTGCGCAAGGGCATGGGGATTACCCTTGCCCGCAGGCGCTGCCGCCGGGCCATGATTGTGCCGCCCAGGCCGGAACTGTACGAAAAGGCCATCCAGGAATGTATCCGCCGGGTGCTCCCCTTCAGCCCCCTGGTGGAACGCGCCCATGGCCAGGGCCACCTTTACCTGGACGTGACCGGCAGCCACCGGCTTTTCGGGCCGCCGCCTGATATCGGCTGGCGCATCCGTAAAACCCTGCGCAACGACCTGGGACTTGACCCCATCTGGTCGATCGGCCCCAATAAACTGATTGCCAAGGTGGGCAGCCGTGTTGTCAAGCCATGCGGTGAATACATTGTTGCCCAGGGTGAGGAAAGCGCATTTCTTGCCCCCCTGCCCCTTTCCCTGCTGCCGACCCTGGAACCCCGGCAGTACAGGCGTCTCCGGGCAGTCGGCCTCTTGCAGATCGGCCAGGCGGCAGCCCTGTCCCGGCAGGAACTGAGCGTTGTCTGCGGCAGACGGGCCGATACCCTGTACAACTCCCTGCGCGGTATTGACCCTACTCCGGTCCAGGCCCCGGCCCGCAGTGGAAGACGGTTTTTCTTCCAGCGCCAGCTGGCACCGGACAGCAACAGGGAAGAGATCATCCGGCCGCTGGTGTTGTCGCTGGCCGGGCAGGCAGGGTATGAACTGCGCAGGCAAAAACTCTCCTGCCGCAAGATCATAATCCGGCTCCTCTACAGTGATGGTGTGTCATGCGAACGACAGGCTGTAAAAAAATTCCCTGTTTTTCTTGATCATGAGCTGGAGCACTTGGCAGTAACAGCGCTGTTTCGCTGCTGGCGACGACGGGTACGTGTCCGCAGCATTGGTCTCTGCTGCCGGGATATTTTTCCACAGGTACACCAACTTTCTCTTTTCAAGAGCATTAACCAAAATAATCGAAAAAGTAAAGAATTGAACAGTACTATTGATAAAATACATGAACTATTCGGCAGGGAAAAACTCTGGCGGGGATACATGCAATGATTGCCCTGGGGCTGCACTCCCATTACTCCCTGCTGCGGTCGCCGACCTCCTGTGATGCCCTGTGCAGGCGGGCACAACAACTTGGCTACAGGGCCATCGGACTTACTGATATCAACAACCTCTATGGCCTGTGGGATTTTGTGAACGGCTGCAACCGGTATGCAATCAGACCCATTATCGGGGCTGAACTGCGCAGTAATGGTGAGCGGGCCTTTTTCCTGGTAAAATCTTCAAGGGGGTACACCAATCTCTGCCGGATAATCACGGGCATCCATCAGGACAACACCCCGCTTCACTCCCTGCCGGAGAACCGATTACAGGGGCTTGTCCTGCTAAGCGACCATAAAAACCTGCTCACCCGGTGGCAGGAGATGGAGCTGGACATCGGCGCTGCCATTATTGGTCGACCGGACCAACAGGGCAGTGAGCTGCGCAACCATGCCCGCCTTCTGAACATTCCAGCCATGATTGTGGCCGACACCTATATCCTGACCCGGAACGAGAAAAAAACACTGCAGATCCTGCGGGCCATTGCCGGCAACTATTCGTTGTCACGGCTGCCGGCAGACCAACGAATGAATACAGGAAAACAACTGCTCAGCCCCGGGGAATACAAACAGAGATACCGAATCTGGCCGGAACTCCTCCGTAATACCCATGCCATAGCCGAGCGGTGTGAGTTTCACGGGCCCAAATTCGGCCTGATCCTGCCACCCTACAAGGGCCTTGGCAACCAGGATGCTGATCGTCTGCTCAGGCGGGCAGCCCTGGCCGGGGCCAGGCAGCGCTATGGAGCACCCCTGCCCAAAAAGGTAATACAAAGGTTGAACCATGAGTTGCAGATCATCGCTTCTATGGGATTTTCAAGCTACTTTCTTGTGGTGCGAGATATTGTTCGGCCCGTGTCCCGCACCTGCGGCCGCGGCTCAGGGGCCGCCTCCCTGGTCGCTTACTGCCTCGCCATTACCAATGTCTGTCCCATTCGCCACAACCTCTACTTTGAGCGCTTTCTCAATCCGGGCCGTACTGATGCCCCGGACATTGACATTGATTTTGCCTGGGATGAACGGGACCAGGTGCTGGAATCGGTGTTCAGCACATATAAAAATCACTGCGCCATGGTCAGTAATATGATCACCATGCAGCCGCGCAAGGCCATTCGTGAGACCGCCAGGGTTTTCGGTCTTCCGGCTGCTGAAATCAACACCATCACCCGCCGCCTGTCCGGTTTTCGTTTTCAGCGAGACACGGGAGATGATCTCCATGCTCAATTACGGGCCACGGCCCGCCTGCGCAACTGCTCCTTTGCCCCACCCTGGCCCGAGATCCTGGCCCTGGCCCGGGAACTCATCGATACCCCGGCCACCCTGTCCGTTCATCCGGGAGGTGTCATCATTACCCCGCATCCGATCACCGGCTATGTGCCGGTGCAGCAGGCAGCCAAGGGCGTGCCGATCATCCAGTGGGACAAGGACGGGGCCGAACAGGCCGGGCTGGTCAAGATCGACCTGCTCGGCAACCGGAGCCTTGGCGTTATCAGGGACGCCCTGGCCCAGGTGCGGACAACGGGCGTAAAAATTGATGAAAACAGGTGGCGCCCGGAAGAGGATGCCAAGACCAGGCACCTGGTTAAAAAGGGCCAAACCATGGGCTGTTTCTATATTGAGAGCCCGGCCATGCGGCTCTTGCAGAAAAAGGCGGGCCGCGGCGACTTTGAGCATCTTGTCATCCACTCCTCCATTATCCGGCCGGCGGCCAACGACTGTATCCGTACATACCTGCGCCGGCTGCACGGCGAAGAGTGGCAGCCCCTGCATCCATTGATAGCGGATATCCTGAGCGAGACCTACGGTATCATGGTCTATCAGGAGGATGTCTCCCGGGTTGCGGTCCGGCTTGGTTTTTCCCCGGCCCAGGGTGACAGGCTGCGCAAGATCATGTCAAAAAGGGACAAAGACGGGCAGCTTGCCGATTTCAGGGACCGTTTTTTTCAGGCTGCTGCTGAAAAGAAACTTTCCCAAAAGGAGGCGGAGGGTATCTGGCAGATGATGCTCAGTTTTGCCGGTTATTCCTTTTGCAAGCCCCATTCGGCCAGTTATGCCCGGGTGTCGTTTCAGGCCGCCTGGCTAAAGGCCCATTATCCGGCCGAGTTCATGGCCGCAGTCATCTCCAACCAGGGAGGATTTTACTCAACCTTTGCCTACGTGTCCGAGGCGCGCCGGATGGGACTGCGGATAGTGCCGCCCGATGTCAACAGGAGTGAAATTGCCTGGCGCGGGCATGGAAGAAAACTTCAGGTTGGTCTGATGGCAATCGCAGGACTCAGTGAGGCAACCCGCAACCGCATCCTGCAGGAGCGGAATATGGAGAGCGATGTAAAAAAATTTGCCTCCCTGCTTGATTTTCTGCAACGGGTGCATCCGGCGGACGATGAGGCCAGGGCGCTTCTCCATGCCGGGGCCCTGGATGGATTGGTCGAAAAACCGGTCAACAGGAGCCAAATGCTCTACCAGCTTGCCCAGTGGCAACAAAGCCGATCTCTAGCGATCAACCGACTTTTTCCGCCCTGTACTGTTCCGCCGCCGAAGCTGCCCGGACAGCACCGACTGGAACAGCTGCGCAACGAATATCGGGTACTGGGTTTTCTCTGCCACATGCACCCCATTTGCCTGTTTGATCAGCACCGGCAGCGTTTAAGAACCATTTTGGCGCGAGATCTCGACAAATTTGCCGGCGGCAGGGAAAAAATACTTTTTCTGGGCTGGCCCATCACTGCCAAAATCGTAAGCACGAAGACCGAGCAATCCATGGAATTTCTTACCTTTGAAGATGAAACAGGACAGGTGGAGTGCACCCTCTTTCCCCGGACCTACCAGCGGTACTGCCATCTCCTGCACACGGGCTCACCCCTGTTACTGACCGGAACCGTTGAGCACGATTTCGGGGCCTTAAGCTTTACCATTATCCATATCGCACCCGTACCAGCAGCCGGAAAACGGCACAAAGAAAAAAAGACAGCCTGTTCCGCCGGCCAGAGGTATGGACCTTGATTTATGAAGCAACGGTTTTATAACAACAGTTGAGGGGATTGATTATTTATCCTACAGATTCAGGTCATCTTCGTTAATGTTTTCTTCACGATCCTGAATGGATTGCTCAAAGATTTTCGATGCCCGCTGCTGGAGACGTTCGGCCTCATCATTTTTCTTCTGTCGACTGCAGAGCTTTGCCAGTTCCTGCAAAACAGCGGCAACCGCCGGGTGGTTCGCCCCGTGATTTTCCTCCATGATGGCAAGGGCTTTTTTATAACTTTCTTCAGATTGTTCATACTTGCCCTGCAACCGGTACGATTCGGCCAGATTCTGCAGGGCCATGGCCAGTTTCGGGTGCGTTGCCCCCAGAGACTTTTCTCGTATGGCACAAAGTCGTTCATAGAGGGCCGCTGCCTTGTTGTCCTCTTCAAGCTCTGCGTTAAGCCCAGCCAGTTTTTCCAGGACATGGTCCAGGGCCGGATGTTCCGGACCAAGCTCTTTTTCCATGATGGCAAGGGCCTTGCTATAGGTTGGTTCCGCCTGTTCATACTGGCCCTTTGCCTCCTGCAGTTCAGCGATCTGGCTCCAGCTGAGTCCCATTTCAAGATGTTCTGGCCCCAGGTTGGCAGCAATGGTTTTCATGGCCTGTTTATAGAGCGGCCCAGCCTGCTTCAGGCTGCCGCTCAAGGCATAGGTGTAGCCAAGTTCACGCCGGGCAAGCGCAAGATCAACACTGTTTTTGTCCTCTTTGGTCAGGAGATCGACAAGTTTTTCCAGCACAGGTCGCGCATCCCGGTAGCGGTATAACTTGCGGGCCATTACTCCGGCTGCCCGCAGATATTCGCAGTTGTCCCCATCCAAGTCCACGGCCTTGCGGTAACGCTCCAGGGCCAGGTAAAGATCGACCCTTGCCTCGGCAAGACGACCGGCAATATACGCGGCAAGGGGGGCGTTCTCCCCTTGTTTGTCAACAATTCCTGCAAAAAATTCCTCGGCGGCTTCGGTGTCTCCGCAAAGGAGACTTTCTTTAATCCGATCATGGATGGCCGCATCAGTTGCCGCCGCCATCTCATCTAATGCGTTCAAGCCCGCCTGCCGCCATTCCAGTTCCTGTTTGTAGCTGTCGTCAAGAAGAGCAATCCGGTCGGTTATGGCCACAAGCTCTATCTGTAAATGATCACGCTGTATATCATCTCCATTATTGATCGCCTCGGCCAGGGCCTGCTGCTGTTCTGTTTCCCGCTTGCGAAGCCGTGTTTCATAGACCTCAATGGTCAGCGTGGGGACAATAGCCTCGTCTTCAGCAGATTCTTCTTCTACCAATTCCTGCTCATCAACGATATCAGATTCAGGCCCGGCAACAATTTCTTCAGCCGGTTCTTCGTCTGCAACAAGATCGGATACCTTATCAGGGACCGCCTCATGCTGATCTTTATCCCCGGAGGAGAGAATATCTTCTACCGGGCCATCGATTTCTGATTTGTCTTCTTCCAGAATGTCGGTAAAGGATTCTTCACTGCCATCAACCTCCTCTTCATCAGATGCAAGGATTTCCTCAAAGGCCTTTTCTTCGGTGGTGATATCATCAACCTGCTCATCCAGGGCCGGTTCGGCAGTAATATCGACCTGTTTTTCTTCTTCTCCGGACTCTTTTGCCTCTAGTTCCTCTTCCTGCAGAGGTTCAGCCTCCGGGGCTTCAGGCTCGACATCAGTCGCCGGGAATTCTTTAACTTTCTCCTTCTCTTCTACAGCCTCTTCTTTTTGCTTAACTGATTCCGGCAACGGCTCCTGTGGACTCTCAGGGGTGGGCGGCACTTCCTTTTTAGAAGACTTCCGCAGCAGGAAGAAACAAACGACAAGCACTGCCACACCAATGGCGGCAAGAAGAGAGGTGTTCATAACGGTATGTTCCAGTATTGTTAATTGTTCATCGACAAACCGGCTTTGAGCAGGCCTGCTTGAAAAGCACGATTTCATCAGGTTGCCGGATTGGGGGCAATGCCCATTTCAGCCTTGGTGGCTATTCCACCTTCAGGTGATCATGCACGCACGGCCTGGCACGGGAAAGCGGCTATTTTCGCACATCCAGGAGAGAAAAAACGCATAAAAAATCGAGCAAAAAGACCCCAGTATTTTTCTCCTTTATATTGGTATATCAAACCAGTATGCCATCAACAAGAAATTAATTTTTTTTTACAAAAAAAGATGAAAAAAAACAGAAAAACAGGAAGATAAAAAAATCGTGCCTTGGCTGAAAAAAAAGCAGGCGCGGGAAAAATAATTTCCGGCTATGAGAAAAAATGATTGAAGAAAAAAACTTATCCTAACAAGAAATCAGGAAAAATATCGGCTTTGTGCACTCTCCTATCCCCAAGGCTACAGAAAAAAATAATCATAAAATCCAGCGTATTACGGGATAATTATTGTTTTCCGCAGCCCTGGCTTACATTCAAGCCGGGCCTATTCCGAAGGCAGGCTCCGTCCCACTATCTCGCCGACATCATCGGACAGGGTCCTGGTCCGGGCTATGCGATGTAACTGCTCAAGCATGCGTTCCTGCCGCAGGCCTTCATAACGACGCCATAAGGTAAGCGGTGTCAGCAGGCGGGCCGCGATCTGCGGATTGATCGGATCAAGGAGCAGAACATGATCGGCAAGAAACCGATAGCCGGAGCCATCCTCACTATGAAACTGATGATGATTTGCTGAACAAAAGGCGCCGATAAGGGCACGAACCTTGTTGGGATTTTTTATGGAAAAGGCGGGATGCTCTGTCAATGCCCGCACCCGGGCAAGGGTTCCAGGCAGGCGGCAGGTGGCCTGCAGGGTCAACCATTTATCAACGACCAGGGGATCATGTTGCCAGAGTTCATAAAAATCCGCCAGCAGGGCATCACCGAGATTGCGATCACCATTGACCACGCCCTGCAGCGCGGCCAGCTTGTCGGTCATGTTGTCACTCTGGCGATACTGGTTCTCGCCGACGGCAAGAAGCCGCCGATCAACGGTGCTGGTCGTATCCGCGGCCAGAAGATAGGAAAGGATACAATTTCTCAGACTTCTCCTGCCTGCCTCGGCCGCTGTGTACACATATGGCCCATCCGCCTCTAACTGAGAATATTTTTGCAAAAGAAGATCGCGATGTTGCCGACTGAGTTGGCTGCGTATCTTCTGACGGACAACAAAAACAGCCTCCGGCTCAATAACAGGCAGTTGCTGGCCGATCCAGTTTTCACTGGGCAGAGTCAGGGCCAGGGCAATGAAGGCAGGGTCGGACTGTTCGTCTTCAAGAAGGCGGGCAAAGGCATGGTTATAGAATTCCGGTACCGAAAAAGACTCCTGCTTCCGAAAGGCGGTGATACCGGCAAGCAATACCTGCATTGCCAGTTGCTGACCGGAATCCCAACGGTTAAAGGGATCGGAATCATGGGCCATGAGGAAGGCAAGTTCCTGCTCGCTCCGTTCCATCTCCACCTTGACCGGCGCTGAAAAATCGCGCAGAAATGAACAGACCGGAGGTTGCTCGATTCCGTCAAAAGAAAACTCCTGCTCATGCTCCTGCAGGATAAGCGTTTTTTCACAAAAGGTCTCTCCCTTTTCATCCAGCAGGCCGATCTTTACTGGCATAAAAAATGGTTTTTTCTTCTCCTGCCCAGGGGTCGGCGGACAGGACTGGTCAATGCGCATGGTATAGCGCTGCTCGGATTTATCATACTCTGCAGTTACCTTCAGCAGCGGTGTACCGGCCTGGGAATACCAGCGTCTGAACCGGCCAAGGTCAAAACCGGTGGCATCCTCCATGGCCTGAATAAAATCATCACAGGTCACGGCCTGGCCGTCATGGCGGGAGAAATAGAGGTCCATGCCTTTGCGGAACCCCAGTGGCCCGAGCAGGGTATGGATCATGCGGATCACTTCGGCGCCCTTGTTGTACACGGTCAGGGTGTAGAAATTATTTATCTCGACAAAGGAATCAGGCCTGACCGGATGGGCCATGGGCCCTGCATCCTCACGAAACTGGAACGAACGGATCACATTGACATCATGGATACGTTTAACCGCCCGGGAGGTCATATCAGCGGTAAACTCCTGGTCCCGGAAAACCGTCAACCCTTCCTTGAGACTGAGCTGAAACCAGTCGCGGCAGGTAATACGATTCCCGGTCCAGTTATGGAAATACTCATGGGCAATGACGCCTTCAATCCCCTCGTAATCCACATCCGTGGCCGTCTCGGGGCGGGCCAGCACATACTTAGAGTTAAAGACGTTGAGTCCCTTGTTCTCCATGGCGCCCATGTTAAAATCATCCACCGCCACAATCATGTACCGGTCAAGATCATATTCCCGGCCAAATTTTTCCTCGTCCCAGCGCATGGCCTTTTTCAAGGATGCCATGGCATGGCTGCATTTTTTCCTGTTGCGCTCCTCCACATAGATAAACAGCTCAACCTCACGGCCCGACATGGTGGTGAACCGGTCCTGCAGGACAACAAGATCTCCGGCAACCAGGGCAAAGAGATAGGAGGGTTTCTTGAAAGGATCATGCCAACGGGCAAAATGACGGCCATCGGCCAGCTCACCCTCTTCCACCAGGTTGCCGTTTGCCAGCAGGACCGGGCACTCATCCTTATCGGCAACAATGGTGGTGGTAAACACCGCCATCACATCGGGCCTATCCGGGTAACAGGTAATCTTGCGGAAACCTTCTGCCTCACATTGGGTGCAGTAATTTCCCGATGAACGATAGAGTCCCTCCAGGGCAGTGTTTGCCTCCGGATTGATCCGGTTGACTATCTGCAGTTCAAATGTCTCCGGAACCCGGTCAATCTGCAGAACACCATTACCAAAACTGTATTTACCATCGGCAAGCTCTGTGTTATCAAGACGAACGGACAGGAGTTCCATATTTTCGCCGGGTAATACAAGGGGGCCGATTGTGCTGGTGTTTGCCCGCATCCGCATGGTTGCCGTGACCAGGGTGGCGGCAGGGTCCAGTTCAAACCGCAGGTCAACGGTATCAACATAATAGGGCGGCGGGGTATAGTCTTTGCGATAAATTATTTTTTTGGGTGACATAAGAAGCGGATAACCATGTTATTTTTTAATGATGGCCAGGCAAAAACATAGAAATACAGGTAAGCGTAATCTCCGGAACACGCACCATCGCAGATCGAAATTTTTACGACGCCATCATTTTTTATTGTCAGGCTCAAAAAAGAGCCAGAGTATCTGGGGAAATTGCTTTCTCAGCGCCTTCTCGCAGCGATTGATATTGTCCACAAATTCATCACAGCTCGGTGCCGGCTGCATCCTGGCCTTGACCGCGACCATGACATCCCGGCCAAGTTGAAGCGTTAACAGGTTGAAAACCTCATTAATCTCAGGCCGCTGGTTGAGACAGTCAATCATTTCCCTGCGCACGGCTTCCTCAACCCCTTGACCCACCAGCAGAGATTTTACCTCAACGCCGACAAACCCGGCAATAACAACCAGCAGAACACCAATTCCTATGGAGCCTATGGCATCGTAGATCGGATTGCCGGTCACCATGGTGGCAACCACGGCAATACCGGCAAAACTCAGACCGAGCAGGGCCGCCGAATCCTCACCAAAGACCACCAGAAGTTCTGACTTTCTGGTTTCCCTGAACCATGTCAGCAGGCTCATGTCCCGGCGCTCCTTGTTCACCTCCCGAAGACACCCCCACAGGGAAACACCTTCGGCTATCATGGAGAACAGAAGCACGGCCAGGGCAACAAAGGGAGCATTCAACGGCTCTGGATCATGAAGCTTGTGGATGCCCTCGTATATTGAAAACAGGCCGCCCATGCTGAACAGCATAAGGGCGACAATAAAGGACCAGAAATAGACTTCCTTGCCATGGCCAAGGGGAAAATCAGGCGACGGCGGTTTTTTTGCCATCCGAATCCCCAAAATAAGCAGGAGCTGATTGCCGGTATCCGCCAGGGAATGAATGGCCTCAGCCATCATGGCGCCGGAACCAGTGAACAGGGCGGCAAGAATCTTTGCCAGGGCAATGGCCGCATTGGCGCCAAGGGCAAAAAAAATGCTTTTCAGCGAATCTGGTTCATGGGACATACACAACTCCGGGATCAAGGTCTACCATTCTAAACCTAAATACTACAGTTGTTCGTGCACAGAGAACGTTGAGACAGGTGCATATACAAGGAGGCCAGCGAATTTCGGTACAGGTGTACTACCCGTACATCGAGCACGAAATTCGTGAAGCCGACACAGTAGATGTGCCCGTATCGACGTTCGAATGCCGGATAACTGCAGGATTTAGGTTGAAACCATGGCCTCAAACAATGACCCCTTAGAGATAACAATACTACGCCCTGTTTGTCTCCCAATATTTCTTTTCATTCAGGATTAAAATTCTACTCGCAGTTCTCCGACGATGCCCTGTTCATGATAGTCTTTCCGCCGGCCGTAAATATATTTAACCGACGAGCTGAAACCGGAACTTCCCTGAAAAGTAAGTCCAATGCCAAGCTTCAACATGTCGTTCTTCTCAGGACGACATTGTATTGTAAAGGTGGCATCCTGAAAACCGGCAAAGGAAGCATGGAGATATTCTTCATCAATATCAAAATCATGGTTCCAGGACACGCTCATTTCAGGGACAACGGAGCCGATCGGGGTTATGAACTTTCCACCCAGACGTATTCCCAAATCACTGATCAGGGAATCGGTGTCACGCTTCTGCATGACAAGGTCAAGGGCATCGGCTCCGGTTGAGACAAATGGCGACTCGGCAAGATGGGCGTACTGCAATCCGGCAAAGGGTTGAAGCGCCCAATTCGTCCAGGTAATAGTGTACCCCCCTTCCCCATAGGCTGTCCAACTGTGCCCCTGGTAATTGGAGATGGTCTGTTCCGGCATGGCAAAGGCCATGAATTGACGGGAGGTGTCATAACCATGGTGACCATAGGAAAGAATTCCATCAAGATAATAGGTATCGGAAAAATAGCCGCTGTAGAGGGAGACATAGGTGGAATCAATGTCTCCTGTTCCCTGCTCGTCTACATCAACATCCGCCCAGGTATGACCCAGTGCCATGCCGACAACCCATGAATCAGTCCATCTGTAATCCAGCCCACCGACAACCCCTTTACTCCTGTAGTCATAGCCTCCATAGGCGCCGTCAGGATCCTGATCTCCCTTAAATCCAGTCACATTGATCCATGTGCCGTACCGCTTATCAGGTTGATAACTGCTGCCTAACAGCTGGGCAAGTCCTGCATTGGAACTATTGTAGGCAAGGCGGACAGGTTTATCTAATGAAAAACTTTTTGCCCAGGGCAGAGTTGTTGAGGAGCTATCAGCGGCAAAAATATTGTTCATGCGCAGGCTGATCGGCTGGATCGACTGTTGTATGCCGTGCAGAGTTGTTTTGGTAAAATTATCATAAAAATCAGGCACCAGCGCTCCATAGGTATCGGCAAGCTCCTGTTCGGAGGTGAGCATAAACAGATAGCGGATATAGGGGTCCATACTGTCTCGCCCACCGGCAAGCTGCAGTGCGTTGAAATACTCGCCGATGGACCCCTGGTTGAAACTTAGTCCAAAAGGGGAAAAATCTATATCAAGGCCAATGGCCAATGACCGAGAATCAGATGTTAGTTGATAATCGACCACCGCCGATGGTCTGACCGACAAAATGGCTCCTGTATTGGTTACGCCACCACCGGCGGTAACGATTTTTACCGTATGCCGGCCCGGCATGAGATCTTCGGGATGGTGAGTTATCAGCTTAACGGTGCCGTCAACCTTGGCCGAGCCGGTCACCCTGATTTGATCAGACCTGTTATCGTGAAAATCAAGGTCGGCATAATAGGTGCCGCCTGACGTCTGGATAAAATTGCCGATCAGGTTTGTGGTCATCAGATTTCCGGTTCCACCCGGCGAAAAATGTCCGCTGTTGATCATCTCATTACCCGAGCCGACATTCAGCAGAGGACCGGAAATCATCCAGGCACCTGGTCTGTTATAAAAACCGTTTCGGCCGGAACCCAGATCCACATTGCCGATAACAGTGCCGTAGTTATCAACCATGTCATTGCCGGTGGTGCCGCTGATGGCCATGCCATGGATGCCATCGCCGGTTGTGATAACGGCATGATTGGACAAAAGGTTATTATGACCACCAACAATTTCCACCCCGATGCCACCTCCCGAACCACCGGAGACAAGCCCGCCATTGAGTGTTATGTTGATATCTCCGGAACCAAGGCCTCCCAGGCTCTCGGCATGGATGGCGGTTGCCCTCCTGCCGCCGGCAAGGACATTGCCGTTGACCTGCAGATCAATATCACCGCTCATGCCGGTACCGGCAGCACTTTGAAGGAAAATACCCACTGAATCCTTACCGGTGGTAATCACGTCACTGTTGAATGTTGCATTGATATTACCGCTGTTACCGACACCGCCGGAGCTGCCGATGTACATGGTATTTACAGCCCCGCCACCGCCACCGATACTCTGGAGAAAGGCGCCATAAGCGGCCGTACCCCGGGTAACCACCGAGCCATTCTGTACAAGGGTGATGTCTCCTCCATTACCAGCGCCGCCGGTTTCGGGAAAGATTCGCACCTCTGAAACAGTCTGATCGGAAAACGCGATCCCGCCGCCGCCACCGATTGACTGCAGAAAAATACCGTGGCTCATAGTGCCGCTTGTGGAGATCGACCCATTATTGACAACGCGCAAATCACCACCATTGCCGGACACTCCACTTTGTCCGCCTAAAAACACATCAACACTTCCCGGGCCGGATAACTGTAAAATACCGCCGCCACCACCAATGGACTGAACAAACAGGGCAGAGGCATAATCACCACCGGTTGATACATTGCCCGTCAGGGCCAGGTCAATGTCGCCGCCGTTTTGTTGCAGATCGCTGCTGCCGCCTAGATACACCGTCATGGGTGAAGACTTGAAAAGGGGATTACGCGTTGATAACGGCAGACTTACCTCAAAATTTCCGCCACCACCGCCAATGGACTGGGCAACAATTCCCATGGAATGATCGCCAAGGGTAATAACATTTCCATCCTGACGGACATGAACACAAGCGCCACCCTGGAGGCCGATACTCTGGGCAAAAATACCTGTCGAGTCCGCGCCGCCTGTCAGTATATCCCCATCCGTGGTAACGCTCACATCCATGCCAAGGCCTGTTCCACCGTCACTGCCGGCAAAAAGGGCCGGGGAATCATTGCCAAGGGTGGTAATGCCGGCCGTATCGACCTGTACGGCGGATGCCGATGATACGCCAATACTTTCTGCATAAATTCCATCGGCTTTGTTGCCCATGGTTGTGACCGAGTCGGCAATGGAAACCGTGACCGCTGCCCCGGAATTGTTGCCGCCGTCACTGCGGGCAAAAATACCTGTGGAATTATCGCCCATGGTATGAATACCACCGGTGCTGGTCACCGTGAGATCACCGGCGCCACCAAGGCCGAAACTTGACAGATAAATACCCTGGGAATCAGCTCCCCGGGTCCAAATGTCGCCGTCAGTTTGCACCAACATCCGGCCACCTGCGCCGGTCCCACCTTTACCGACCGTATAGATACCGGGCGACGAATCGCCAAAGGTCAAAATATCGCCTGAAGAAACCCTGATATCGCCAGCGCCTGTCCCACCGACGCTGACAAC
>WFZC01000031.1 GCA_015489765.1 Desulfobulbaceae bacterium | reverse complement strand
GCGCCGCTTCTCAAACGATACAACATGCTGCTGACCAAGCGGTCCGGGCTGGCCGTGGTCAATACCGTTGACGGGGTATGCCAAGGCTGCTTCATGACCATGCCTCCCCAGCAGTACAATGAGGTGCGTAAGGGTGATAAACTGCAGATTTGCCCCACCTGCCAACGTATGCTCTATTATCGGACCGAGGAAAGCGAGGAAGCTTAGGACTTGTGACGGAAATAATCCGGCAATAACGGGCAGAATTTATTGGCCCAAACATGTGCATGGCCCGGCCATGGAACTTATTTAGTAACTTCGAGCATGGCTATGGAGACACCCATAATGTGTACAGGGGCGGCAAACAGCAAATCTCCTTGCCACAGCAGGCTTTTTCATGGACAGAGAGACCATTATTCGGCGGCTGGTTGAAAGCCTGAGCGATAAGGAGCTACGGAGAATTTTTCCCCAGACAACTCCGGACGGCATCCGCGACATCCTTCTTCAACGAAAAAAGGTTCGGAACTTAAGAAAAATAAAGAAAAGCCCCTCCGGCAACATTCCTGGAGAACCGGGACAGCAAAAATGCGCCCTGTATACAGACGGTGCCTCCCGGGGAAATCCCGGGCCGGCCGGGGCCGGGGCGGTGCTTGTTGATCAAAAGGGCAGGGAAATTGCCGCCAGGGCTGAGTATCTCGGCAGGTGTACCAATAACGCGGCTGAGTACCGGGCCCTTGTCATGGGCCTGCAGATGGCTGTGGAAAACGGCTGCAGCGAGCTTGATATCTTTCTTGACTCCGAACTGATCGTCCGCCAGCTCACCGGCAGGTACAAGGTCAAAAATGCAACCTTGAAGCCTCTTTTTGGCCAGGCACAACAACTCCTTCAGTGTTTCAAGAATTTTTCCGTCACCCATGTGCCACGGGCAAAAAACCAACGGGCCGATCAACTTGCCAACCAGGGGATTGATGGCCGAGCCGAAGATGATTAAATTGACCTGAAGACAAAGGTTCCGGTACCACCTGAAAAAGAATAAAATATTTGGGGCGGGCGCATGATCGCTCCGGACACGCTCCGGAGAGGAAAGTCCGAACACCACAGGGCACGGTGGTTCGTAACGCGAACTGCAGGTAACTGCAGGAAAGTGCCACAGAAAAGACACCGCCGATGGCCCGCCTGCAGGCGGGAACAGGTAAGGGTGAAATGGTGAGGTAAGAGCTCACCGCTTTTGTGGCGACACAAAAGGCAGGGTAAACCCCACCGGGTGCAAGACCAAATAGGGAAGCGCTTGCAGGCTGCCCGTCTGATGCTTCCGGGTAGGTCGCACGAGGCGCCGGGTGACCGGCGTCCTGAGTCAAATGATCATGCCCCGCATACGCGGGGACAGAATTCGGCTTACAGCCCGCCCCAATTTTTATCATTCCCGGTTCGCTTACTGCACGATGGTAAAAAATCGGATCATTCAGCCGGCAGAACATATTGCCGAAACAGCTTGTTAATTCACCACATAAACCATCATGGCCGGACCATATTGGCCGGCCGCAACGAACAATGAAAATCAACAGGTTACGCTAAAAAACAGTAACCTCTCAATAAGTGGCGATATAAGTCTGGATCCCCGCCCAACAGACTGCGGGGATGACGCTCTGAATTGCCCGCAACTGGGTCATTCTGGCAGGTTATTGGCCGGAATCCATATAATTAGCAGAAACTTACCATCAGTTATTGAGAAGTTACAAAAAACATGCGTAACCTTATTTTCGGATAATGGTAACGGAAAATAATATCAATGAGCCAGCCCTCAATTGACAGGACAGCGGAAAATACATTTCCGGTGGGGGTCATCCTGCCGGCCGCAGGCTTTGGCGCCAGGATGCGCTCGTCTACACCCAAGCAGTACCTCGAGCTTGCCGGAGAGCCGATTCTGATTCGTACGGTCAAATCATTTCTTGACTACGCTGACATAGACCTGGTTGTCATAGCGGTTGCTGCCGACCAGCGTCTTCATATGCAAACCCTGCTCGCCAACCACCTGTCGACCAGTCAACAGGAAAAGATTATTATCGTCACCGGTGGTGCGACCCGGCAACTGTCGGTAAAAGCGGGCTTTGATGCCATGCCTGCCGAGATAAGGATCATTCTTGTCCACGACGCCGCCCGGCCGCTGATCAGCCCCGGGCTCATCCGTTCCTGCATCAGAACTGTCATTACCAGGGGAGCAGCCATTGTTGCCATTCCGGTAAATGATACCATCAAGCGCGTCAACGCGAATAAAAGCATAGGTAAAACCATTGACAGATCCAATCTCTATGCCGCCCAGACACCGCAGGGGGCACACAGGCACCTGTTTGAACAGGCGTACCGGGCTGCCGAGCGGGATGGTTTCACCGGCACGGACGAGGCCTCGCTGTTTGAACATGCTGGTATTGCCGTTGCCGTGGTGGAAGGTGAGGAACGAAATATTAAGATAACCCGGCCCGGTGATTTACAGATTGCCCGCGGGCTTCTTGGGGGAGACAGTGATATGGTACGCATCGGTCACGGCTTTGACGCCCACCGTCTGGTGAAAGAAAGACCGTTGGTTTTAGGTGGTGAACTGATTGACTATCCCCTGGGCCTGCTTGGCCATTCCGATGCAGACGTTGTCACCCATGCCCTGATCGACGCTATCCTCGGCGCTCTGTGTGCAGGTGATATCGGCAGCCATTTTCCTGACAGCGATGATGCCTACAAGGGTATCAACAGCTTGGCATTGCTTGCAAAAGTTATTGGTCTAACCAATAAAAAAGGATATACAATCAGCAATACCGACCTGACGATTCTCTGTCAGGCGCCCAAACTGGCGCCTTACTTAAAAAAAATGCGGCATAACCTGTCCCGGGTCTGCGACATCCCGATAGATTGCGTGAGTATCAAGGCAACAACAACGGAAAAAATGGGCTATGTCGGACGCGGTGAAGGCATCTCCGCACATGCCACAGTTCTCCTGAAAAATAATCTCCAGCAATAATATAAGATCATGATCAACAGAGAACGGCTTGCCACCACATTTACCGAGCTTTGCGAAATCGACAGCCCTTCCCGGCGGGAAGGGGCAATGGCCACCAGATTAAAAGAAATATGGGCAACACTGGTGCCGGATGAGAGCTTTGAAGATGGCTCGGCCCGTGATACCGGCTCGGAAAGTGGCAACCTCTTTTTCCGATTCAACGGGACATCGGAGAGGAAACCGCTGTTTTTCAACTGTCACATGGACACGGTAGAACCCGGTACCGGCGTCCGCGTCCAACGAAGGGGAGATCTCTTTACCAGCGCCGGTGATACCATTCTCGGCAGTGATGACAAATCCGGTATTGCCGCCCTGATCGAGGCCATGCGGATTATCCGGGAACACAACCTGCCCCATCGGCCGGTGGAGTTTATCTTTACCACCTGCGAAGAAATCGGGCTGCTCGGGGCCAAGGCCCTTGATCCGAACAATATTCGGGCGACATTTGGCTATGCCCTGGACTCGAGTGGGACGGGCCGGGTCATTATCGGCGCTCCGGCAGCCAACAGGATGAATATCCAGGTCAACGGCATTGCCGCCCATGCCGGTCTCCATCCGGAACGGGGGATCAATGCCCTCATTCTTGCAAGCCGGGCCTTGGCACGGGTGCCCGATGGTCGTATCGACGACGACACCACGGTCAATTTCGGTACCATCTGCGGCGGGGTGGCCTCAAATATCGTCCCGGAACGGGTTACCATTGAAGGTGAAGTGCGAAGTCATTCCCAAAAAAAGCTTGCCGAGCTGACGAAGCAGATAGAAAAAATATTTGCCAAGACCATTGATGACTGGCAGGACCCGACCGGCATGACCAGGGGCACCCCCTCTGTTGACTGGAATGTTTACCTGGATTTTCCCCTGATGCGACTTGCGCCGGAAAGCCGGGTGGTCCGTGAGGTCGAGACTGCGGCAAAATCCATTGCCATGGATATTAAGCAGGTTGTGGCCGGAGGCGGCAGTGACGCCAATATCTTCAATGGTTATGGCCTGGATACAGCCATTATCGCCACCGGCATGACCAATGTCCATTCCGTCAACGAGCAGGTCCATCTTGAAGACATGGTCGACCTCACCCGCCTCATCCTGGCCCTGCTTACCCGGTAGCGGCCTTCCTGTCCACAGACACACAGCGCAGTAGATCGAAGTTTTTACGACGCCATCTTTACTGGCTATCGCAATATCACACTACCCGGCCTGCCCGTCACCATCTCCCCGATAATCCGGCATTCTAGGTGATAGCCGGCATCGGCAAGCCCGTCCAACAAGATGGCCGCATCTTTGGCAGGCATGGCATAGACCAGGCCGCCAGAAGTCTGGGGATCGTAGCAGATCATTTCCAGCCCGTCCGCCTCCTCCCTGCCGCTGTCCACCCATTGCCCATAAAAAGAACGGTTGCTGTGCGCCCCTGCCGGGATAATGCCCATGTTCGCATATTCAAGGGTTTGCTTAAGAACAGGAATATCATGACGGCGAACGAGGGCGGCAAGGCCGGAAGCCTCGGTCATTTCATGCAGGTGTCCCAGCAGCCCGAAACCGGTAATATCCGTGCAGGCATGAACGGTCAACTTCTTTTCCCGTACCAGTTTGGCCGGCAACCTGTTCAGGGTCGCCATCACCTCGACAATCGCGGACTCAACACCTGCTGCCGCAAGGCCCCCTTTCAGGGCGGTGGAAAGTATCCCGGTCCCGAGAGGTTTGGTCAAGACCAAAACATCACCAACCTCTGCCCCGGAATTAAGCAAGACTTGGTCCGGATGGACGATGCCGGTCACCGACAGGCCGTATTTCAGCTCATCATCTTCAATGGAATGGCCGCCGACCAGTAAAGCTCCGGCCTCCCTGATCTTGGCAAGACCACCTTCAACGACCTGTCGAAAGACATGGTCCTCCATGGTTTTCACCGGACAGGCAAGGATATTCATGCACAACAGCGGCCGGCCGCCCATAGCATAGACATCGGAAAGGGCATTGGCGGCCGTGATCCTGCCAAAGTCAAAGGGATCATCGACAATGGGCGTAAAAAAATCCAGCGTCTGGATGAGGGCGGTCGTCTCGTTGAGACGATACACTCCGGCATCATCACAGGTTTCCGAACCAACGATCAAATTGGCATCCGTGGGCAGCTGCAAGCCGCATAATATCCGGCCCAGGTCCCCTGGGCCAAGTTTGGCAGCTCAGCCGGCCGCCTTGACTGTGCCTGTCAATCTGTTTTTTTTCTCTTTCATAATCATCTCGTACTGTTGTCGGCGAGCCGTCAATTCATCTCCAAGAGAAAATTTTCCAAACTGCCAGTAAATTTCTTCTTAATTATCTTCACATATTTCCATTCTACCCGCCCTTTATACCGGTTGTCTCTATATTTTGTTGAAAAAAAAAGGGGAATCTGGTTTGAAAGAATAAACCTATATTTTGAGGTGCAGCTATTTTCACAAAAGGCACAGGGAGCTTCTTCTTTGTGCCTTTGTACATTTTGAAACAGCGCAAACGGCAGAACAGATGAAGGACACCATTGTTGATCCCGTTTTATCGGACAAGCCAAAACATGAATGTGGAATCTGTGGCATCTTCGGCCACGAGGAGGCCGCCAAACTGACTTATTTCGGCCTTTATGCCTTGCAGCATCGGGGCCAGGAAAGCGCAGGCATTGTTTCGGCCAACGGAGACAAGGTCTTTCTCCACAAGGCCATGGGTCTTGTCTCCGAGGTCTTTAGCGAGGCCAATTTGCAATGCCTGACCGGCCACCTCGCCGTAGGTCATGTCCGCTATTCGACAACCGGTGAATCCAATATCATCAACACCCAGCCTTTCCTGGTTTACCATAAGGGAATGCCTCTGGCCGTGGCCCATAACGGAAACCTGGTCAACACCCTGGATTTGCGCAAAAACCTCGAGGAAAAGGGATCGATCTTCCAAACCTCGATGGACAGTGAAATTGTGGTCCACCTCATGGCCAGGACCCTGGACATGGGGCTGGCAAAGGCGATTAAAGAATCCTTTGCCTGTATCAAGGGAGCCTATTCCCTGCTGCTGATGACCAAAGACACGATGATTGCGGTCCGTGACCCCAACGGGTTCCGCCCTCTCTGCCTGGGACGACTGGAAAACGGCGCTTATGTCGTTGCTTCGGAGACGTGCGCCCTTGACCTTATCGAGGCGGAGTACCAGCGGGACATTGAACCCGGAGAGGTCCTGATCATCAACAAGGACGGCCTGGAATCCGTTTTCCCCTGGGCCCCGCGCCAGCGGAGTTACTGTATTTTTGAACACGTCTACTTTGCCCGGCCCGACAGCGATGTCTTTGGCTTCAATGTGTACGAGGCCCGCAAGCGCATGGGCGCCATCCTGGCCCGCGAGGCAAAGATTGATGCCGACTTTGTCATGCCCTTCCCCGATTCCGGCAACTATGCCGCCATCGGCTATTCGCAGGCGTCTGGCATTCCACTGGAAATGGGCATGATCCGCAACCATTATGTGGGCCGGACCTTTATCCAGCCCAGTCAGTCCATGCGTGATTTTTCGGTCCGGGTCAAACTCAACCCGGTCCGATCACTACTGGCCGGGAAACGGGTGATCATTGTTGAAGACTCTATTATACGCGGCACCACCGGTCGCAGCCGGGTCCAGTCCCTGCGCAAGATGGGGGCGCGGGAAATCCATATGCTGGTCAGCTGTCCGCCAACCCGGCACCCATGTTTTTACGGCATTGACTTTCCCTCCAACAAGGAACTGATTGCCGCCAAACACAGTGTTGAGGGTATCCGGGATCATCTCGGCCTTGATTCCCTCACCTATCTCAGCCTCGAGGGACTGGTCGAGGCCACCGGCCTTGGCCAGGAAAATTTCTGCCTGGCCTGTTTTAACGGCAAATACCCGGTTGAGCCAGACCGGACTTTCCGGAAAGACGCGCTGGCTGGCTGCGGCTGCTGACAGATTTCCTTCCTCCCGGCGCTACCCTGCCAACTGTAATGCGGTGCTGTCAGGTAAAAAAAACGACTGGAAAATTACAACGCCATCACTTTTGATAAACTCGCAAAAAGTCCAGACAATGCTTAAAGATGGCTAAGTAAAAACACAGATATACAAGGAGTAGTTTTCTGTGACGGGTCTTGACTATACATGTAGTATGTCGAGAATCGTCACAGGACACACGACGCAGTAGATCGAAGTTTTTACGACGCCATCACTTTTTCTTTTGTCTTCATCATAAGTTGTGATACCCTATAAGGGTAGAAATAACATCAACAGAACCTGTCAGCTTGTTGTTCCGACAAGACGACAGCCCAGGCACATCATCCTGTGCCTATATCCACCAACCTCGGAAAGGCGCACAGGCCAACTAAACAACAGTTGACTGAAATTTTCATAGATACATATCTCTGCAGCGGATGTGCCACCTGTGTGGAACTCTGCCCGCAGGTGTTTCGCCTTGATCCGGTCACTGAAAAGGCGGAACTGATCAGCCTGCAACCGGAAATAACGGACGAGGTCTACCAGGCAGCCGCCTTTTGTCCGGAAAAGTGTATTGAAATTACCGATTAGCTGTTTTTTCGTAGCATACTGAAAAACCAGATGCCATCAAAACATGGAGGTCCGCCCATGAATGCCGCCACCCTTATTCCAACACCAGACACAATCCCCGTTGGCTGGGGCTGGTTTCACATCCTCCTAACCCTTACCTTTTTTCTGCATATCCTGGCCATGAACGTCATGCTGGGTACGGTTATCATCGCCTTTGTCCAGAGCCTGTCCCCCGGGGACAGCTACCTGCCGGTCAACAGCCAGATAGCAAAAAAACTTCCCTATACCGTTGCCCTGGCAGTCAATCTCGGCGTTGCCCCCCTTCTCTTTGCCCAGGTCATTTTCGGGCATTTTCTCTATGTCAGCTCTGTGCTCATGGCCGTCTTCTGGCTCTCCATTGTCGCCCTGCTGATCATCGCCTATTACGCTGCCTATATTTTCCGTTATCAATACACGGCCATGCAAGCGGGACGTACCTTTTTCACTGGCCTTACCATGCTCTCCCTACTCGCCATCGGCTTTTTCCTCAGCAACAACATGACCATGATGCTGCATCCGCAATCATGGACAAGATATTTTCAACATCCGGACGGACTTCTCCTTAACTTTAGCGATCCCACCCTTATTCCCCGGTACCTGCACATGGTGGTCTCCGCCATTGCCTTCGGCGGCCTGGCAATTGCCCTCTGGTATACCTACCAGAAATCACGCGGGCAGGCGGGAAGTTCCAGATGGATCAAATATGGCTGCACCTGGTTTGCCGGGGCAAGCATTGCCAACTTTGGCCTTGGTTTCTGGTTTTTCGGCGTCCTGCCGCAGGGGGTGATTGTTCCCTCCACCCTTATCGGCGGCCTGTTTTCCCTTTTCCTCATTATTGGTATCATCTGCGGCGCCCTTTCCATCATCCAGGCGCTTCGCTATCGACCGTTGCAAACACTCTGGTATGCCCTGGCGACCATCCTGCTGATGGTTTTCATGCGTGACCTGCTCCGGGTTGCCTATCTCAAGCCCTGGTTTTCCCTCTCGGAGCTGCATGTGGAATCCTCCTGGTCGCCCTTTCTTGTCTTTGTCATCTCGTTTATTGCCGGGCTTGGTCTTGTCGGCTGGATGCTGAAAACCACATATATCGGGATTCACGATAAGGAGGTGCGGTCATGAATTATCCGGTCTGGAACCTTGATATTTTCGGCGGCGGCCTGCTGATTGCCCTGATCGCTGTTTTTCATGTCTATATCTCCCATTTTGCCGTCGGCGGCGGCCTGTTTCTTGTCCTTACCGAACTCAAGGGCTATCGTGAGGATAATCCAGCTATTATTGAGTATGTCCGTAAACATGCAAAATTTTTTCTACTGGTAACCATGGTTGCCGGCTCCATGACCGGAGTCGGCATCTGGTTCACCATTGCCCTGCTCAACCCGTCGGCAACCTCCACCCTTATCCACTATTATGTCTTTGGCTGGGCCACCGAATGGGTATTCTTTCTTCTTGAAATCATATCACTGTTTATCTATGCCTACACCTTTGGTCGTCTTGGCAGGAAAACCCATCTCCTCATGGGCTGGATTTATTTCGGCTCCGCCTGGATGTCGCTTTTTATTATCAACGGCATTATCGACCTGATGCTGACCCCGGGCAACTGGGTGCAGAACCATAACTTCTGGACCGGTTTTTTCAATCCCACCTTCTGGCCAGCTCTCTTTTTCCGCACCTTTCTCGCCCTGATGATCGCCGGCCTGTTTGGCCTGCTGACTTCCACCCGCTTAAAGGACAAAACGCTGCGCCACAGGATGGTCCGTCACTGCGCCCTGTATCTGTTGATTCCGTTTTTCCTGCTTCTTGTCTCGGCCTGGTGGTATAAATCAGCGCTGCCACCGGAACTGAGGACCATGATGTTCCAGTCCATGCCCGAGCTGAAGCCTTTTATCACCGGCTTTATCTATCTGTCCGCACTGTTGATGGCCGGCGGCCTGCTGATGGCGGTCCGTATCCCGAGGCGCCTGGGCTGGACAGCTGCCGTTGTCCTGCTCATCATCGGCCAGCTGTACATGGGATGCTTTGAATTCATGCGGGAAGGGGGCCGCAGGCCTTACATCATCCGCAACTACATGTACTCCAACTCCATCCGAACAGCAGACCTGGCCTCGGTACAGAAACAGGGGGTGCTGAAGTCAGCCAAATGGGTGCGGGAGAAAAAGGTCACCAAGGACAATCTCCTCCAGTCCGGCCATGACCTGTATAACCTGCTCTGCCTGCCCTGCCATTCCATTGGCGGGCCCCTCAACGATATCAAAAAGGTAACGAAAAATTTCACTCCCTGGGGGCTGGCCAACATGATCGAAACCATTGACCGCTTCCATCCCTATATGCCTCCCTTTCCCGGCAATCGGCTCGAGGCCAGGGCCCTTGGCGCCTACATCGCTTCGGAGCTCAACGGCCGTTATGACTCCGACCAGCCGGTACCAATCCCGGCCCTGACCAAACTTGACCTGCCACCATTTAACCCCGACAAAGACAGCTATGTCCTGTTATCGTGGACGGACATGGGCATGCAGGCCATGACCGATGCCTCTAACCAATGGATGATCCTGCCACCCGGCGTCAACCTGCATGCCATGCTGATCAAACGTGGTGAATCTCCAGAAATCATCACCGATGATGTCCGCATCACCTATGCCATTGATCCGGCCTTTGGCAAGCCAGCGGCCCAAATTCCTTTCTGGCAAAACAGCAAACAGCTTTTCGGGAAAAAACTTGCCGACAACACCGGCCTTTCCGGTAATGGACTGACAGGGACCATGCAGAGCGGCGATGATGATTTCCATGCCGACCTGCTGCCAGTGGTTCCCTATTCCTCAGATGGCGGTTACATGCCCTATCCGTCAATGACCATTACCGCAACCGATACGAAAGGAACGGTGCTGGCAAGGACCAAAACCGTGGTCCCCACGGCAACAGAAATGGGTTGCAACCGTTGTCACGGCGGCCTGTGGCGGGTTGACGGCCGGGCAGGTATTGCCACCGCCACTGCCGGTAATATCCTTAAAGTACACGACCGGCTCTCGGGAACCAGCCTGAGCAAACAGGCCGCATCCGGCAAGCCGGTACTCTGCCAGAAGTGTCATGCCGACAGCCGGTTCGGGGAAAAGGGCGACGGCAAACAGCTGAACATGTCCGCCTCCATCCATGGCTTTCATGCCAACTTCCTTGCCTCCAGGGGTGCCGATGCCTGCACGGCCTGTCATCCTGCCGGAGAACTTGGCGCCAGTCGCGCTTTTCGGGGCATCCACCACTCCCTTGATCTCAACTGTACCAATTGCCACGGATCCCTTGCTGATCATGCCATCAGCCTGCTGAAGGCCGAGGCCAGGGCAGGTAAAAAACGGGCAAAGATGCTCATGCAGCATCTGGAACCGGAGATGACGGCAACCGCAAAAGAGATCAAACCCCGCCAGCCATGGATCAATGAACCGGACTGCCTGAACTGTCACAAGGATTTTGAACAGCCGGACGATGATACCACCTTCAACCAGTGGACGGCCGGCAAAGATGATCTGTTCCGTAACCGTACCGATGAGGCGGGCCTTGTCCCGTGCAGCGCCTGCCACAACAGCATGCATGCCCTCTACCCCGCCACCAATCCCTACGGAAAGGACCTGGACAACCGGCAGCCGCTGCAATACCAGAAAAAACCGTTGCCAATGGGCGCGAACAAGGGCTGTGCCGTCTGTCACACCAAGGTCATGGATGAGGAACTGCATCATCCAAATATGTTGCGAGAATTTCGCAATCAATAGGGCACAGGGGATGCGGCAATAACCATGGCCGCATCCCCTTACCTTCTCTCTCCCATGTTTTTCCTGGCCCTGCTCTGGATATCCTGGTGTGTCCTGCACAGCCTGCTGATCGCCGCTCCTGTTACCCCCTGGATCCGGAAAAGAGGCGGATTCCTGCAGGGCGGCCACCGGCTCTTTTATATCGTCTTCTCCACCGCCACCCTCATTCCCATTGTCTGGTATCAGTATTCCCTCCCCCAGAAACTACTCTTCTCCTGGCATGGATGGTGGCGGGTGTGGCAATTTGCTCTCCTTGCCTACGCCCTGGTCATGTTCTGGTTTGGAACAAGGAATTATGACATGCGCTATTTTCTCGGTATCAGCCAATGGCAACAATATCGCAAGGGCAAAGCCGTTCGCCCGCTCCCGTTTGCCTGCTCCGGTATCCTGCGCTATGTCCGCCACCCCTGGTACAGCGGTACCATGGCCCTGCTGTGGGGTGCCGGCCCGATAACCGATGTCTCCCTGATCGCCAAAATAATCCTTTCCCTCTATCTTGTTGCCGGCACCCTGCTTGAAGAGCACAAGCTGCGCCGGGAACTGGGCGACATCTATATCCAGTACTGCCGCCAGGTCCCCATGCTCATCCCCTGGAAAGGAAAAGTTACACTCATGAAATAACAGAGCAAATTTCCCAGCTCTTTCCGACCAAGAAAAAATAGGGAGTAATAATCCTGGCACGCAGGGCACTTTTTTCCATACACATGCTCCCAATGATTCATCCCCTACAGGAACCATGGGAAATACAGGCTACCTTTTTCCCTGGTCTATGGATTGCAAGGAGGTTTCCAATTCGGCGGCATGTTGCGTCCTGGCCCAGCAAAAAACGGCTACAGACAGCGGCAGTTGTTATACAACCAGCTAATCCAGAAGGAAAAGATGGCAGCCGTGGGTGAGGTAAACACCATCCCGGCCCATGAACTGAGAAATCCTCTCGGCATTATTCGCAATTGGCCCAGCTTCTAGTCAAAGGTGAGCCAATAACCGGTGAGGCAGGCACAAATTACCGGGCCGCATCGTTGACAAGGTGGAGAATCCAAACCTGGTCATAAATAATCTTGTTTCCGCACCTGACAACGAGTCGAAAACATAATATGTCGCAAAATCGAGACACAGCCAGAACATTACAAAATTCTTTGCCGCCAAAAACAAGGGCAGCGACCTGGGGCTGCGGGCTGCCGATCTGCCGTCAGATTGTTCGTTCCAATAACGTCAGTATAATCCTTGAAAATAATCCTGTCGGAGGTGTTTAGCTTATTCTCTCCCCCCCCTTGCGACCGCTGTCACCGTTGGTCACGGTCGTCAAACCGACAGGACTGCCTGATAAAACAGGAAGAAAAAAATGTCAAAGCAGATACTTATCATTGAAGACGAAAAACAGATGCGGGACCTGCTGGAACTTGTGCTGACGAAACATGGATTTATCGTCAAAACCGCAAGTGACGGCATGGAAGGGATGGTCCTGTGGCAGCTCATGAAACCGGATGTTGTTGTGACCGAGTTAAAAATGCCCCGGGCCGACGGGCTCGAAATCCTTGACTTTCGCAATCAGGGCTTTCAGCAGGTGCCGCTTATCATCCTAACAGGTTTTGGCACCATCCAAACCGCTGTAACGACCATAAAACAGGGAGCTTACGATTACCTGACCAAACCCATTGATAACGATCACCTGATCCAGGTCGTTGAACGTGCCCTCAAGGAAAACGAGAACACCTCAGGGGTGTCGCAAATCAGCGAACAACCCCTTGACCAGATGATTGGTTCATCCCCGGTCATGAAAAAAATATATGAGGATATACAGATTGTGAGCTGTACCAAGATGTCAGTCCTGATAACCGGTGATTCCGGAACGGGAAAAGAACTCGTTGCCAGGGCCATTCACGGCCATTGCAGCCGTCCGGACAGTCCATTTATCAGAGTTAACTGTGCAGCCATCCCCCATGATCTGCTGGAAAGCGAGCTGTTCGGACATCACCGGGGCGCATTTACCGGTGATGTCAGTGATCGCAGGGGAGCCTTTCTTCTGGCCGACGGCGGCACCCTTTTTCTCAACGAGATAGGAGAGCTTCCCCTTGAACTTCAGCCAAAACTGCTGCATGCGGTCGAAGAAAAATCAATCCGGCCGGTGGGCGCGGCGCAAACGTTTACCGTTGATGTGCGAATCATTGCCGCCAGCAATCGCAATCTTGACAAGATGGTGCAGGCGGGCTCATTTCGCGGTGATCTCTTTTACCGGCTCAATGCCTTTCATTTTCCCCTGCCCCCCCTGAGACAGCGCGGGAAAGACCTGATTGAACTGATTGATTACTTCCTGGCAATGTTTGGCCGTGAACAGAACAAACAAGGGCTGGCGGTTTCAGCCGAGGCTTTGAAGCTTCTCCACAGATATCCTTGGCCCGGCAATGTCCGCGAGCTGCGAAATGTGCTGGAACGTATGGTCCTTACCTGTAAAAACGGCACAATAACCTCTGAAATGCTGCCGGAAAAAATACAGTTTAGAAAAAAGGAAACCAGGGAAAAAAGCGACAAACTTCGACCGCTCCCCAAACAGGAAAAAGACCTTATCTTGAGCACCCTGCAGGAGGCAGGCTGGAACCAGTCAGAATCAGCACGCAGGTTGGGCATCACCAGAAATACCCTGCGTTATCGCATGAAAAAATATCATATCAAGCGTCCCCCAGGAGAGACAGGTCACATCCGGTGAGTTCAACTGTCTTGACCTGTCCGCTCCATCCTCCTATCCCGTATATTTCACCAGCGATCTGCTGCAAGGGCTGAACACACAGTGCCTGTTCTGCTGCGTCACGGCACAAAAAGGATTCATCGAAATATTTTAATTATGATGAACTTGTAAAAAGTCCAAATAATGCTTAAATACAACTTCGCAAAAACAGATATATACAGATAAACTCAGCAGAGCGGAGAATCCGAGGAGCAGTGTTCTGTGGCGGGTCTTGACTATACATATAGTATGACCACAAATCGCCCCAGGACACACGACGCAGCAGATCGAAGTTTTTACGACGCCATCAATTATGTCTACAGATCTTTCAACGCCGTTTCTCGAAGGTTTCACGTCGCTTTCCATCTACATTCATGGCCTTTTCAGGCCTTTCTCGACGACCTTTGTGAAATATGGCGGCTAATCTTCGTCGTGCCGGCTGAGCAAATCTTGACAAAAGCGTGGGAATACAGTAGCCTCCCTGTCTGATGCAGAGCTTGTAACCACTCTGCATTTCCGATTTTCTTTTCTTTCTTTTCCAGAAAAAGTTCCCGTTTTCCCCGGGAGTTAACGGAAAAAACAAATTCTTGTGGTGGACGCATGTCAAAAAAAACCATGGACACGAATCCCGGCTTCAGCGGCGAGGTCATAAAGCAGCCGGGTGGGGCCCATTTAAATGCCTGTTTTTCCTGCGGCGCCTGTAGCGGGGCCTGTCCGGTCAGCCAGGCCATTCCCGAATTCGACCCGCGCAAGATCATTCACATGATACGCATGGGGCTGGAAGAGCGCATCCTCGGTTCCGACCTGCTCTGGTACTGCTCAGGATGCCGAAGCTGTGTGCCGGTCTGTCCGCAGGAGGTGAGTTTTGCCGACATCATGGGCGCCTTGGCGAAACTGGCGGTGAAAAAGAACTATATCACCCCCGAACAGCTGGTGGAAAAAGGGCAGGCCGCTGAAGTACAGCGCGATCTCTGCGTCTCCTGTCTAACCTGCGTACGGGTCTGCCCCTGGGATATACCCAAAATTGATGCCGGGGGCTATGCCCATATCGATGTCGAGGCCTGCCGGGCCTGTGGTATCTGTGTGGCCGAATGCCCGGCCCAGGCCATTGTCCTGCATGAGTCGGAAGACGAGCGGATGCTTTCCGCCTGCAGCGCCTGATCATCCCCTTTTCACAGTATGGAGCACGTCCTATGAGTTTTACCCCGGATATTCGATTGTTCAGTTGTCACTACACCTCGCAGCAGAGTTGCGCCCATGGGGGCAGGGAGCTGCAGGAGCTGGGTTTTCCGGAAAATATTCAAATAACCCGTCTGCCCTGCACCGGCAAACTTGAAGTTGCGGCCATGCTCAAGGCCTTTGAAGACGGGGCGGACGCCGTTTATGTGGTTGGCTGCCCTGTGGACGGCTGTCACAATGTGCAGGGAAGTCAACGGGCGGCAAAACGGGTGGCCGCGGTCCGCGAGATGTTGCAGGAGCTGGATGTGGAACCGGAACGGGTGCGGATGTATCACTTAAGCCGCGGCCTGCATCCTGAATTTATCGAAGCCGGGATAGAGATGAACCGGTGTATTGAAAAAATCGGACCCAGTCCATTTTAATCTGTTCCTTTTCAAGGGGCTCCAATTTACCACAGAGGTGAATCAATGATAGTTGCCGAGCGAAAACCGCTTGCCGAAATATTGGATATGGTCCGGGATTGCAAAAAGATCCTTGTCCTTGCCTGTCGGGGCTGCGTGAGCGTCTGTTCCGCCGGCGGGGAACGGGAGGCTGAAATTCTCGCCTCCCTGGTCCGACTGGGCATGAAGAAAAACGGAAAATCCTGCGAGGTCATTGAAGGGTCCCTGGTCCGCCAGTGCGACCGTGAATATATCGACGGCATAGATCAGTGGCAGGGCCAATATGATGCCATCCTCTCCACGGCCTGCGGGGTCGGGGTCAATTTTATCGCCAATCTCCGGCCCGATGACAACGTGTTTCCTGCCCTGAACACCACCTTTTTCGGAGGTTCAGTCGAGCAGGGCATCTGGAGCGAACAATGCGCCGGTTGCGGCGACTGCGTCCTGCATCTGACCGGCGGTCTCTGTCCGGTGGCCCGTTGCGCCAAAAGCCTGATGAACGGTCCCTGCGGTGGCTCGGTTGACGGTCGCTGCGAGATTGATCCCAATGTCGACTGCATCTGGCAAATGATCTATGATCGAATGGGACGGCTGGACAGGCAGCAGGAAATGGCGAAATCAGCGCCCATTCGCGACTGGTCCTCTGCCGGTCACGGCGGTCCGAGAAAACAGGTTCGCGAGGACCTGACCGTCTCCTGAAACAGAGGGCGCCGCGTCTGCTCTATGCCCAGGCCCGGCGCCTCTTTCCAATCAGGTGAAATTCAATCGCCCGAACTCCATTTCTTCTGCCGGGCCATCACTTTCCCTTGCAGAGGCCCGAAAAACCATCCTTGACCGGCTGAGCCCTCTCTCGCCGGAAACGATCTCCCTTGAACAGGGACTTGACCGGGTTCCCGCCAACTCGCTGACAAGTACTCGCCCAAAACCATCCTTTGACCAGTCCACCCGAGACGGTTATGGTGTCGCCCTGCCCCCGCAAAAAACAATAAAAGCAGAAAACGGTGAAATTTCCTTTCCCCTGATTGGTGAAATTGCCGCAGGTTCCCTGGATTCGATCTCGCTAACCAAGGGACAGGCGGTGCGGATCATGACCGGCGCCCGCATTCCAACCGGCACGGACAGGATTGTTCCCTTTGAAGTCTGCCGGGAGCGGGACAAGCGGGTATATATCAATGCCCGCTTTCTCAAATCATCCCAGACCTTTATCCGGCGCCGGGGCCGGGACCTGAAAGCCGGCCGGGTCATTGCCGGCTCCGGCAAGAGGCTTCTTCCCGATCACCTGCTCATGCTGGCTGAAAACGGCTATACCTCCATATCCGTACACCGAAAACCACGGGTCGCCATTCTCTGTACGGGCAGTGAACTGGTTGAGCCTGGGCAAACAATCAAGCGGGGACAGAAAATTTCAGGGAACGGGGTGTTGCTGCAGGGCCTGGTACAGATGGCGGGCGGGGAATGCATCCAGGTGGCAACCGTATCCGATTCCATGGAGACCATCACCAGACAACTGGACCGGTTGCTGGCCCTGAATCCGGATCTGATTGTGACAACCGGCGGTATGGGGCCGGGAAAATTCGATCTTCTTGAACAGGTTTTTGCCCGCCTGCAGGGACAAATCTGCTACAACAGCCTCAAGGTCCGGCCCGGCAAGGCCACCATGTTCGGCCTGCTGGCCGGGGTCGCCTTTTTCGGCCTGCCTGGACCGCCGCCCGCTGTCCGCTTGCTCTTTCACGAGTTGGTCACCGTGGCCCTGTACCGGCTGCAGGGAATGCGGCAGCCAGTCCCACCCCTGCACAAGGCCCGCCTGCTGGAACCTGTTAACGGCGGCAGGAGCAGACACGTCAACCTCAAGGGCGGGGTGCTGGTTTTTGACAACAGTACCCTCTGCGTACGCCTTGCCGGCCGCAGAGACAGTGTCAACGCGGTCCTGCACCTGCGGGGGAAAAAACGATCTTTGCCAGCCGGTGAGACCGTCAGAATCCGGCTGGTGGCCCCTCATTGTGGTTGCTGACACCGGGGGCAGAAAAAAGTTGCCCTGCCACCGGTTTTCCTCTTTTCGATGGGGGTGGCGCAACGGGTGCAGGGTTCTCCGGCCCGACCATACACCTTTAATTGCAGTTGAAAATATCCGGGCTTACCGCTGCTGCCGATAAAATCTGAAATCGTGCTGCCCCCCGCCTCAATGGCCCTGGCCAGAATCTCCCGGCAATGGACGACAATGGCCTGCCACTGGGGCCGGGTAATGCAATCTACTGGTGTTTCAGGAAAGATACCGGCGGCAAACATAATTTCATTGGCGTAAATATTGCCGATACCGGCCACCCGGCGGCTGTCCATGAGAAAAGTCTTGATCGGTTGGTGGCGCCTTGCGGCAAGTTCCTGCAAAGTATCTTCTGTAAACTGCTCAGCAAACGGTTCAATGCCCTTGCTCTTGTTAAACTGCTCTTCCAGGCCGGCTGCTTCCTCTGCCGGCCAGACCAGGATGGCACCAAAGCGCCGGCTGTCGTTAAAGCGCACCTCCATCCCGTTTTCCAGCAGCAGGCGGAGATGATCATGCCTTGCCCGAGGGGCATCGCCGGGAAAAAGACCGAGCCTGCCGGTCATGCCCAGATGGAGGACCAGAACGCTGCCCGACATCATCCTGACAAGCAGGTACTTGGCCCTGCGGTCGACAGTTTGCACCCGTTCCCCGGCAATTTCCCGGCCCAGCAACTTGCGGGGAATGGGAGTGCGCAGCCGTTTGTTACTCCAGGATATTCTGGTAATCCTGTTCCCCGGCAGATGGGGGAGCAGACCCCTGCGGGTGACTTCAACTTCGGGTAATTCAGGCATTGTGTTCTCTCCTGCACCAGGCAAGCATATATCCGCCAAGGAGCGCCACCCGGACTTCCTGTCCTTTCCCGCTAAGACGGCAGTCAACAATCCATTCTCCAGGCCTTTTGCAGAAAATCCTGTTGACAGCAGTTGCTGTAAACAGGCCGGGCCGGTCATGCAGGCAGCATTTTTTTACCGCCTCCTTGACTGTCCAGAGTAACGTCAATCCCTCTACGAGCGAGCCGGACACCAGCTCTGCCGCCATTGTGATTTCCTGCTCCGTGCCGATATGGTCACCAAGGTTTGCTATCCGGGATTCAATGTGCTGGATGTCGACACCGCAGGCCTGAAGCGAGACCATGGCCACCCCATAGCGGCCGCTGTGGGAGATGGAAAGCTGCGGCATCGGCACACATTGGGGCTGCATGAGTACAGGACGGCCATGCTCATCACCAAGAACGGTTATCTCGCCGGGACTGAAATTGCCTTCCAGATAATTTCCGCCCCGTAACAGGGCCGCCTTGGCGGCGATACGACCGCTAAACCATTCCTGGTGGCGTTTGGGAAATCGAAACCTGCCGATATACTCCTGTTCCTCCTTGCTGAGCCAGATAGATATTGCCCCGTTGTTCCGGTCAGTAAGCTCCCGCACCTGCAAGATGTCCACCAGGGCAAGACAGCTGTCGGCAGCGTCGTGATAACAGATGCGCACGGGCCCTCTTTGTTCCGAACAGCCTGAAAAAAAAGCATCCACATCCGTTCCCGGTGGACAAGGTGTTGTCATATCAAGTGAAGTGGGTATAATTAGATTGTGCCCGTGCCCGGGCGGAACGCTGATATCTGCGGGCAAGGACCTGCCTCCATAATGGCCGGCAAAGAAAGCGCCATTCAACATTTCCATGCTACTCTTTTTTTTCGGGTTTGCAAACTTACCGGCAGCGCCTGCCGGTTAAAATAACACAGCAAATTATAATGATTTCTTTTAATAATTTTAACTCGTTCGACATTGTTATCGCTGTAATTTTTCTCTTTTTTACCATTCGCGGCGGCTGGATAGGATTTATGCGTCAATTGGCCGCCTTCCTTGCCCTGGTGGGAAGCTACTGGATTGCGGGACGATACAGCACCCTGCTGATGCCCTATGTCGGTGATTTTATCCAAAATCCCAAACTCGTTTTCCTGGCCAGTTTCGGGCTGCTGTTCTGTATCAGCGCCCTGCTCTTCATTCTGGGCGGCAAGGTGCTGCACAAGGTGATGGAGATCACCCTGCTTGGCTGGTTTGACCGCTTTCTCGGGGTTGTACTGGGAGCGGCCAAGGCCCTGGTGCTTGCCTCCTTTCTCTATATGGTGCTGGCATCAAGCCTGTCACCATCCAATGATCTCTTAAAAAAATCAATCAGTTCCCCCTACCTCTCCCAGGGAGCGGCCATCCTGCACCAGCTTATTCAGGACCCAAAGCTGCAGAAATATTTTATCCCCAAAAAACCGGCCATCCCGAAAAATACGGTCCCACCAAAAAAATCAGCCGGACAAAAGGATCAGGCCAAGCCGAAACCCCATAAATGATGGAACCGAAACAAGTCCACGATCTTTCAGAGATGGCCAGGCAGGTTGTCTGTTGTTAATCACCCCGGGACACACGAACCAGAGAAAGAGTGTTGAAACCTGACCATGGGACGGGCACGAAAACGAAAAAAAGACCCCCACTCCTATCAGGAACGGTCATACCGCCTTTTGTCGCAATCCGGGCTTATTGCCTCCCGGGTGCAACTGATGGAAACGGACCTGCTTATCATGGCCGAGACAGGGGTTGAAGACCCGGCCCTTGCCCTGGTGACCGAGGTCCGGACGGCAATAGAGGGCTACATCAACAGCCATCCCGACTTTCTCCATTCCCTGGTGCCCCTGGCCGATGATCCCGGCGCCCCGGATATTGTCCGCACCATGCTGGCAGCGGGCCGGCGGGCCGGAGTAGGCCCCATGGCAGCCGTGGCCGGGGCCGTGGCCGAATATACGGGCAGGGGACTGGAACGGCTCGGTCACAGGGAAATCATGGTTGAAAACGGCGGTGACATCTATGTGCGCAAACACGGAGAATGCACTATTGCCATCTATGCGGGCGAGTCGCCGCTCAGCGGCAGGGTGGGAATCCGGCTGCAACCGGAGCAGATGCCCTGCGGGGTCTGCACCTCATCGGCGGCCATTGGTCACTCCTTAAGCCTTGGCACCTCCGATGCAGCGGTTGTGGCAGCGCCGGAAACCGCCTTTGCCGACGCCCTGGCCACCCGGCTGGGCAACGAAGCCAGGGAAGGGACAGATGGATTGAACAGGGCCTTGGCCATGGTAAAGGATATGGAAGGGGTGACCGGGGCCGTCCTCATTGCCGGGGAAAAACTGGGCGCCTGGGGTGCCCTGCAGTTAGTGAAGGTTGATGCTCGGCAAGGGCTGGAATAAACAGCCTATCCCCGCCGTGCCAGAGCCTCGTCAAAAAGGGCTTGCCGGTTTTGATCGACAAAGACCTGCACATCCTGCTGCCAGGGAACCATCCTGTTTAAGGCCGCATTTTTCAGCCGTTTATTTTCCAGGATTGAATTTGCGGGCCGATGGGCCGGGGTCGGATATTCTTTAGTGGTGCAGGGCCCAAGGTTAGCCTCCACACCCATTGCCCGCAGAAAGAAAACTGCGCCTTCAAACCAGCTGGAAAATCCCTCGGCCGTGGCATGCATGATACCGGTTGCCGGGCTGTCGACCAGGACCTCTATCTGCTCGGCCAGGCGCGCCGTCCAGGTCAGGGAACCGAACTGGTCGTTGACTATTTTCAATGGACGCTCCGGCCGGGACAGGGCCAGACGCAAGATCGTCTTGAGGAAATTGCCGCCACCCATGCCGTAGAGCCAGGCGGTGCGGAGGATGCAGTAATTATCCATTGATTCCTCGATAGCCCGTTCCCCCGCCAGCTTGCTCCGGCCGTAGGCGGAAAGGGGATTGACCGGATCATCCTCGCAATAGGGTGTGGGAACGGGCCGATTGCCGTCAAAGACATAATCGGTGGATATGTGGATCAGGCGGGCGTTGCCGGCCCTGCATTGCGCCGCCAGAATCCCCGGCCCGACACCGTTGACCTCAAAACAGCGTCCGGTTTCCTCTTCACAGCGGTCAACCGCTGTAAAGGCACCACAGTTGATCACCACCTCCGGCCTGTTTTTCCGGAAAACCGCATCCACCTGGTCCCGGTCGGTAATATCCAGCTCTCCTGAGGTGCAGGCCACCACCCGGTGAACGGACCCCAGGCGGGCGAGGCAGTCCCGGCCAAGCTGGCCACCGGCGCCTGTTATCAGGATCTTCACTGTTCCGCCCTGCCGTCGGGAACGGTGTCCTTCAGCATATCCTGCAGATAGGCGCCGTATTGATTCTTTTTCATTGCCACGGCCAGCCGCTCCACCTGCTGCCGGTCAATATAGCCCAGCCGATAGGCGATTTCTTCAAGACAGGCTATTTTCAGGCCCTGGCGTTCCTGGACCGCCTGTACATAACTGGCTGCCTGCTGCAGAGATTCATGGGTGCCGGTATCCAGCCAGCAGAAGCCCCGGCCAAGCAGTTCAACGGTAAGTTTTCCCCGTTCAAGATAATGTTTATTGATATCCGTAATCTCCAGTTCGCCCCGGGCCGAAGGTTGTATCGAAGCCGCGATGTCCACGACCTCGTTGTCATAAAAATAAAGACCGGGAACCGCATAGCGTGATTTGGGGTGCTCCGGTTTTTCCTCGATGCCGACAACCTGTTGCTGGTCGTTGAACTCGACGACGCCGTAGCGCTGGGGGTCCTTGACCAGGTACCCAAAGATGGTACCGCCTGAACGCAGCCGGCTGCAGCGCTGGACAATATCGGCAAAGCCATGGCCAAAGAAGATATTATCCCCGAGTACCAGGCAAACGGAGTCATCACCGATAAACTCCCGGCCGAGAATAAAGGCCTGAGCCAATCCCTCTGGCCGGGGTTGCTCGACATAGGAAATACGAAGTCCCAGATCAGAGCCGTTACCAAACAGTTCGGAAAAGCGCGGCAGATCATAGGGGGTGGAGATGATAAGAATATCGCGGATACCGGCCAGCATCAGCACCGACATGGGATAATAGATCATGGGCTTGTCATAGACCGGAATCAGTTGTTTGCTGATGACCCTGGTCAGGGGATAGAGGCGGGTCCCGGACCCGCCGGCAAGAATAATGCCTTTCATGATTTGGTCACCTGGGGTGAAGAGTTGTCTTTATCAGATGATTATGCTATCAATATCCTTATATAATCCGGTTACACCCGGCAGGAAGATATTCCCTGCCCTGTCCTGGAGATACCCTGAATGCAGATGTGTCATCCTTTTAACCCGGCAACAGTATAATGTCCACTCCCTATTCCTGTTTTACCGCCTATGATGTTCGGGGCCGCGTCCCTGATGAACTCAACCAGACCATTGCCGCCAGGATCGGCTGTTCCTTTGCCGAACAGTTTGTCGCCCAAAAACTGGTTATCGGTCATGACATGCGCCTGTCAAGCCCTTCACTTGCTCAAAGCATGATCCATGCGCTTACAGATCAGGGGGTGGAGGTGGTGGATATCGGTCTCTGTGGAACCGAAGAGGTGTATTATGCGGTCTTCAGCGGTGAAAATCAAGGCATAGACGGCGGCATCATGGTCACTGCCAGTCATAATCCGGCCGATTATAACGGCATGAAGCTGGTGCGAAAAGGCGCCCGTCCCGTCTCCGGCGATTCCGGCCTGGGTGCAATTGGCGCCAGGGCCGCCGATGATGACTGGTGGCACAGGGTGCAGGCGGCCAGGACATCACGGGCCGGCACATATAAGAAAAATTTTGACAAGAGTTCCTATATAAAACACCTGTTGACGCTTATCGACACAGACGAGCTGCAACCGCTGACCCTGGTGGTCAATGGCGGCAACGGCTGCGCCGGCCCGATTATCGATCTGCTGGCAGAGCATCTTCCCTTCACCTTTATCCGCATCAACCATGAACCGGACGGCACCTTTCCAAACGGCATCCCCAATCCGCTGCTTCCCGAAAAGAGAGAGGCAACCGCCGCCGCTGTCCGCGAACATGGCGCTGACCTGGGCATTGCCTGGGACGGTGATTTTGACCGCTGTTTCCTCTACGATGAAAACGGCCGCTTTATCGAAGGGTATTATATTGTCGGCCTGCTCGCCGTTGCCATCCTGCAGGACCATCCCGGCGCAACCATTCTCCACGACCCGAGACTGATCTGGAACACCAGGGAGATGGTGACCCGGGCGGGCGGCAACCCGGTCATGACCAAAACCGGGCACGCCTTTATCAAGGAAAAGATGCGCGAAACAGATGCGGTATACGGTGGAGAGATGTCCGCCCACCACTATTTCCGCGATTTTGGCTATTGTGATACCGGCATGCTCCCCTGGCTGCTGGCCTGCCGGCTGATGAGCGTCCAGAACTCGCCCCTGTCCACCATGGTTGACGAGCGTATGGACGCCTATCCGGTCAGCGGCGAGATCAACTCCCGGGTCAGGGACCCGGATGGTGTTATTCGGGCCGTTGAACAACAGTATAAAGACGGAGAAAAAGATTACACCGACGGCCTTTCGGTGGAGTTTCCCAGGTATCGTTTCAATCTTCGCAAGTCAAATACCGAACCGGTGCTGCGGCTGAATGTGGAAACCCGGGCCGACCCGCAGCTCTTGAAGCAAAAAACCCGTGAGCTGCTCTCTATTATCCGCAGCGATTAATAAAAAATATTCATGAAGCTGTCTCGTTAACACCCTTAATCTTATCCATGCAACCATGACTATCCAACCCGTTATCCTGGCCGGTGGCACCGGCTCCCGACTCTGGCCCCTTTCCCGGGAGATGTACCCGAAACAGGTCATAAATCTTACCGGCAACAAATCCCTACTGCAGACCACCCTGCAACGGGTACGCGATTTACCTGATATCCTGCCGCCGATTATCGTGGTGGGCGAGGAACACCGTTTCCTGACCAAATCCCAGGTTGAAGAACTGGGTATATTTTCCCAATATTGTATCTTACTTGAGCCCGTGGGCCGCAATACCGCCCCTGCCATCTGCGGGGCTGCGCTTTTTGCCCGCAGGCAGACCAAAAATGATCCTGTCCTGCTAGTCCTGCCGGCTGATCATTTAATCACCAAAAACAAGTCCTTTACCCTTGCCGTTTCCCAGGCGGCAGAACTGGCGCGGCAGGGCAACCTGACCACCTTTGGTATTACCCCCGATCATCCGGAAACCGGATATGGCTATATTGCGAGGGGTAAAGACGACAGAGTTTCCTCCTTTGTCGAAAAACCGGATCTGGCCACGGCTAAACACTATCTGGCCCAGGGAACATATTTCTGGAATTCCGGTATGTTTTCCTTTCCGACCGCACTTTTGCTTGAGGAAATGACCAGGTATTGCCCAGATATTGTCAGAGCCATGGAACAGGCCGTGGACCAGGGCAGTGTTGACGGTGTTTTTTTCCGTTTTGACAAGCAGGCCATGGCCGCCAGTCCTTCCGATTCCATCGACTACGCCCTGATGGAAAAGACCGACCGGGCTGCCATGGTGGAGGCTGATATCGGCTGGAGTGATATCGGCTCCTGGAAGGCCCTGTGGCAGGTATCGGAAAAGGACGAACGGGGAAATGCCACCAATGGTGATGTCCTGCTCGAAGATGTCGACAACTCATTGATCAGGTCCGAGGATACACTGGTTGCCGCCCTGGGACTCAAGGACACCATTGTTGTCGAAACAGCGGATGCGGTTCTTGTTGCCCCCATGAATCGTTCCCAGGACGTAAAAACCATTGTCAACCGCCTGAAAAAGGAGCAGCGACAGGAATTTCGCTACCACAGGACTGTTTACCGGCCATGGGGAAGCTACACAACCCTGGAGGTACACGACAGGTTCCAGATCAAGAGAATCACTGTCAATCCGGGGGCAAAACTGTCCCTGCAGATGCATCACCATCGGCACGAACACTGGGTTGTCGTTTCAGGAACGGCAAAGGTGGTCAACGGCAAGCAGACAACCCTGCTCCATGAAAATGAATCAACCTATATTTCCGCCGGCACAAACCACCGGCTGGAAAACCCGGGGGTTATTCCGCTTGAGCTGATCGAGGTACAGGTAGGATCATATCTGGGGGAGGACGACATCGTCCGCTTTGACGATGTCTATGACCGAAACAACTGAATGAACTACTGGCTCACGAAAAGATGGAGATATCTATATCTGATCCATGCCCGCCTTGGGGGTTTCCTTATACTGGTCGTGGAATGCCTCGGTATAATGCTCAAGAATTTTCCTGTCGGTTTCTGACATATGGAAAAATTCTATCCCGTTCTGATGCATGCCCGCTGAATAGGTTGCATAAACGATACGGCCCATGATGTCGACAAGGTTGTCTTCAAGGCCAAGGGTAATCATGACCTGCTGTCCGACAGGCAGTGGAATGTGCGTCTCCATCAGAATACCACCCCTGCTGACGTTTAATGTCCGGCCCATGGCATACTCTCCCTGCCGCCCCTGGGAATCAACCACAAGATAATCAAGAAGATTGAGGGCCTCCGGCCTGATAAAACGTCTTCGTTCAGTTGTCATTCCTTTTCCGCCCGAGAACATTTGGCTTTTTACTGTTGGCTGCCGATAAAATATTACATTGCGCCTCCCGTTTCACCGGCAAACATTATTCCTTTCTCTTTGCAATGGTACATGCTCAGACATCCATTGTCAAATATCCTCCTCTTTCAGGCACTGTCCTTACAGAATGGAAATATTATACACTTTTGTTAATAAAATAAAAAAAGATAACAGATTTGTTCTAACGGGCCCTCCCCCCGCACAGTGCGCTCTAAATAATTAT
>WFZC01000030.1 GCA_015489765.1 Desulfobulbaceae bacterium | reverse complement strand
CGCCTCCTCGTCTCTGGCCGTTCCCTCTTTGATAACACCGTTTTTCAACGGTCGATACATATCAAGGGACAATCTGTGTTTCACGGCCTCCTCGCCAAAGAGCATTTCTTTGCCCACTACCTTCCTGGCGATAAAATCCCGTGGCCAGCCGACATAACTCTCAACCCATTTTTTTTTGCCGTTATCCGCGGCAATAGCGCTTCGTGAGGTTCCAAGGTCAATGCCGACAAGCAGATTTTTATCAACTGTTTTTGCCGTGGATTTTTTTGCCATTAGTCTCTCCTTTCACCACCTGGGTCTGTCTTTGGCTGAGGTAGCCGGTTATTCCCTCTTGCAGGGATGCCATTATTTTTTGCCGGTATTCCGGATTATTCAGGTTTGTTTCTTCTTCTCTCTTGCTGATACAGGAAATTTCAACCAGGACACTGGGCGCGTTCACGCCCAGCAGGACAACAAATGGAGCTATTTTGATTCCATTGTCTGCAATAACCCTATCATATTTTTTCATATTGGAGAAGAGGTTGTGCTGAATGGTTGCGGCAAGGGTCGCCGATTCCTGTTCCTTCAACACGTTGCCGATTTTTTTAATCATATCTTTGAAATCACCGGTCATGATTTCCGAGCCGCGGTTTTCCTGCTCGGCCAATCTCATGGTATGCATATCCGATGGCGGGCCGAAATAATAGGTTTCCGTCACATTGAACTCCTTTTGCGGCAGTGCATTGATATGGAGCGAGATAAAGAGGTCGGCATGATGTGTATTGGCAAATTTCACCCTGTCGGCAAGGGAGATAAAAGTATCGGTATTCCGGGTGAGCAGCACCTTGTACCTGCCTGTCTTTTGCAGCCGGTCCCGCAGGTGCAGGGCAATGTCCAGGACAATATCCTTTTCTCTGGTGCCGTTGCTGCCGATGGCGCCGGGATCCTTGCCGCCATGTCCCGGGTCGATAACAATGGTTTGTACCCCAAGCCCGAAAAGAGCGCTTAAACGGATATTGTTGTGATTGAGAAGCAGGTCATAGTTGAGAAGACGATTGGCGTCAAAGGAGACAGGAGCAGATGGGGGGGACTGCTGCTGTTTATAGATGATTTCAGCCCAGGGAAAGACGGGCTGTATGGCGACGGAATCAGCGGCTTCTTGGTCATGGCGCTGTCCAGTACCCGCAATGAAATAAAATACAAGGCAGATGAAAAAGAGAAACAGCAGAGGGATCGGACGGGATATTTTTTTTATCCCCTGCCGGCAGCGACCAGCTGTCGGTTGCAGGCGCGGGTCGGCTATTCTCAGGTTATCCTCATAGACTTCACGGAGGATCGCAGCCTTGATTTTTGTGCTGTCTCCATTGTGCATCTTTTTGTGCAATCAAGTGCCGAAAGACGAAAGAGCAATAAGGGCGCCGGGATATTTTTTTCCGGCATCCCAATGTCTGCCATGGGAACCATGGTGTTTTTTGGTTTCAGAACCGCTGATATGAATACAGTTGATTCTCATTTCAGTATAGGCGCAGGACTTGTCCCTGTCAACGGAATCTACATCTCCCTCTCTTGTCGGAGCAAGGTATGCCAATCATTGCTTTTTCCAGACGAATGAGGCGATCAGGACTTTTCAGGCGGCGGGATTCGCTGTTTGTCTGTTTTCCGGGTCAGGCCAATCTGTCTTCCCCGGGCCAGATAGCCTGCAAGGCCGCCTCCTGCCGTTGTCAGGACCAGCAGGCCGAAGGTGACAAATTGCGTATAGAGCATAATAGAGCCAAAGATAAGGGCCCCGGCAAAGACCGCGCCGATTTTGAAATTGGCGGCGGCCTGGGCGCGGCGGCTTTCCTTTAAGATTTGTTTCTGGCTTTTACTGAGAATTCTTGATTTTTGCCGTTCGGCATTGACCTTGATCTTTTCCCGTTCCTTGAAATGCTCTTCTTTTAACGATTCCAACTCGTTGCGATACCGCTGTCTGGCCAGGGCGGAAAACCAGAAGGTTGCCAGCACACTGAACAGCACTTCCAGAAGAGCTATCGTCAATACCAGCTGGCTGTTGGCAAGCCCTGCCTGCATGGCGGCAAAAAACAGTGCTATGGTAATCAGTTGAATGGTAAGGATGGAAAGAAAAAATTTTACCATAACGGTTCCTTGCCCTGAAAATTCATATACGCATGAGATGTTTACGATAATACTGTAATTCCTCGATCGACTCCTTGATGTCGTCTAAGGCCAGGTGTTTGTTCTCTTTGGAAAAATCCTTGATCCGATCAGGCGCCCACCTCAACGCCAGCTCCTTGATGGTGGAAACATCGAGATTGCGATAATGGAAAAAACCTTCAAGCTCAGGCATCAGGCGGGCAAGAAAACGGCGATCCTGGCAGATGGAATTGCCACAGATCGGCGAAGACTGTGGCGTCACCCACTGCCGAAGAAAGGCCAGGGTCCTTTGCTCGGCCTGCTTGAGGGTGATTGTGGAGGCACGGACACGGTCCAGGAGCCCGGAAGCGGTATGGTGGCTGGTATTCCACTCATCCATCCGTTGCAGGATTTCCTCCGGCTGATAAATGGCCAGTACCGGTCCCTGGGCCAGAATATCCAGCTGCGGGCCGGTGACAATGGTTGCTATTTCAAGGATCTGGTCGGTCATCGGCGCAAGTCCCGTCATCTCAAGGTCGATCCAGACCAGGTTTTCCCTGCCGATTGTCATGGTGCCTCCTTTGGCCGGAAACAGAGAGTTTCCACTTTGGTGTTTAAGGTTAGAGTTTTTATTTCCTTTTGGCCACGATTTTTTCAACTTCCCGCCACAGGAGGCGGTAACTGCGGGCCGCAGGTGAATTCGGCGCTATTTCCAGGACCGGTTTTCTGAATATTCCCATTTTTTCCACATCGGCCAGAAATGGTACATGCTGTTTGAGAACCCGTTTTCTTCCCTGAAACCTGGCCATCATATCAAGGTGCATCTTTTTTCTCTTTTCAACCATGGAAAAGAAGACATGGAGCTTTTTTTTGTCAATACCAGTTTTTTTAAAAAAATTGAGAAGCTGCTGGAAAGAGAGCAGGGATAGGGTTGTGGGAATAAAGGGAATCAGCAGGATATCGGCCGCATTGAAAATATTTTCCGAAAGCAGGGTGATATTTGGCGGGCAATCAAGAAATATATGATCATATTCTTTGATTAGCGGTTTGAGGATTGCATTGATCCGTTTTGTGGATTTCTTGAAATCATCCAGGGCCAAATCCAGGTTCCGGTAGGTAAAATCGGCCGGCAGCAGGTCGAGATCAGGATAATCGGTGCCCCTGATATTTTTAACCACCGCCTTGCCGCCTTTAAGAAGCTTGCCGGCATTGAATTTTTTCGGCGCTTTGATCCGAAAATAGTAGCTCGCCGACCCCTGGGGGTCCATATCGCAGAGCAGGGTTTTGTTGCCCGATTCGGCGGATAGATAGGCCAGATTGACACTGGTTGCGGTTTTACCTACCCCGCCCTTGATGTTATAGACGGCAATAACAGCCATGTCTTCCCCCGTTTAGGAACGATTGATGGAGTATGATTTTTCTGGTCTCCTTTTGCCGATGATATGTTGTGCCCTTGGGGCATGCCGGTTTATCGGCCAAAAAGCGCATGATAGAGAGCAAGATTTTTCTTTCGGGAAAAATGGGCAAAGGTGTTTTCAAACCGGGTGCGCACGTCCCTGTGCCGCAGGAACAGGCCTGTCATCAGGCCGCCCAGGGCGGCAGCCAGTTCCCTGGATTTGACGGTCCCCGGACTGACATGGGAAAGCAGGTCCGCAAGCATATTCTGCTGCACGGAAAGGTCGTTAAAATCGCCAAGATTGTCCTGGAGCATTTTCAGTTGCCTGATGAATTGCCGCATCTGTTTTGGTTCGTAGAGGGATGAAAAAAATTCAAGGCTGTAGCGAAGTTTCTTGCACTCGATCCGCAACCGGTGCAGTTCCTCATCCGGAGTGTCAACATGTATTTTTTTGCCGTCCCGCAGAAGCCTGCGAAACCGTTTATGGATAATTTTACCGGCAAGTTCCCCAATGGGTATGTTTCCGTTTCTCCCGGCCGCTGTTTCGGCATCAGGGGCGAGGATACTCTCCCATTCATCCAGGATATTCCGATAGCGCGTCCCCTGCATGGCGCGGACCATTTTTCGCTGTTCCCGGCGGCGGCGTCCGGCAAGATCATCGAAAAAAATATCCAGCCCCCTGCGCAGCCGACCAGGCAGATATTGGCTGTAGGAATCCCTGCTGAGCAGGTAAACATCAAGGTCCCGGACCGGACCGGTTATTGCGCCGATATATTTAAACTCTTTTTTGAAACGCTGCTCTATTGCAGGGTCTAATACTCCTTTCAGCAGGGTCAACGCCGACCGGGTCCGTCGAACCGCCACCCGGAGATCGTGCAGGAATTCCGAATCAATATCATCAATGACCCCCTGTTCATTTTTCCGTATTGCGGTCAGCAGGTGACGATAGATCCGAAGGGCAGCATCCAGGGCCGTCATTCCTGGATCAAGGGGAACATCATACTTTGAGCTGTAATCAAGGGGATGGCGACCACTGCCCTCGGCAATAAAGAGGAGAACATCCGCAACGGTTGCCTTTTCCCGGATGTTCAGATCAAGGAGATATTTTTGGACCTTTTTCATCCAGGTGGAGTATCCCCTGATCTCTCGTAGATGAATGATTGCCGATTGTCGTTCACCATCCTGGGAAACGATCTTTTTCAACTCAATCTGGGCGACCGTTTTTTTGTCCCCATTGAGGATGTAGAGTCTCTCCCGATGGATATCGGCGCGGCCAAGTTCGATCAGGGCCCGCACGGAGAGGATCGGCGCCAGCCTGTCACGCAGGGAGGATTCAGGAAATTCCTGGGAAAAACGATATATTTTCCGGCTGCCGCGGAGCATGTCGATTTTTTTCCCGGCAAGGTCCCTCAGAATCCAGTCCTGTCCCTCTCTGGTCAGAATATAGTTTGATCGGTAGAGCCGCCAGTCAAAGGTATCATACCAGCGGCATACCCTTTTCCTGTCTGTTTCATGTTTATAGGCAAACCTGTCTGCCAGGGAAAGCCGCAGATCCTGGAAATCAAGAGCGTCCGGAAGATGCCAGGCTATGTGGTGCAATGGCTGCATGCGTATTCCTGTATCTGAAGATAGCCCGTGAGGGCTGCGTTATCTAAATGTCGTGACGGGGCAGGGACCTGACAATATGGTCCAGCCGTTCTGTCACCTGAATCAAGGTGTTATATGCATAAACGGTACCCGGGAGCAGGGCGACAAGATTCACCAGACTCAAGGACAAAATTTCTTTTTCCCGCCCCTGTCTGGAGAATTTATTCCCTGCATGATATATTGCAAAACGGTGGCGGGAATGTAAACAAAATTTTCGATCTAATTTTTCCAGAAAATGTCATAATCATTTTTCTTTGCTTAAAACCAAATTGTTAGACAGATGTGGCAGCCCATTATTCACCGGACTGTCCACGTAGAACTCATGTGGCACGTTGTGGCGAAGATGGTTCCGATATATTGTTTTCATTTGTAGGGAGCGGTCATGATAACGGGATATAGTTTTGGTAAAATCTGTATTGATGGAACCTGGTATGACAGGGATCTGAAAATAACCAGCGCAGGTGTTGTGCTTCCCGGCTGGTGGCGTGCCAGTGGGCATGTCTGCACTAGAGAAGACGTGCAGGATCTGCTGCGGGACGAGCCAGACATACTTGTTCTGGGCCAGGGGAAACCAGGATTTATGCGTGCCGATCCCGAGTTGCGCCGATTTCTCGAGGGTTGCGGCATTGTCCTTGTTGAGCAGCCGACCGCCCAGGCCCTGGAGAGCTTTAATTCGTTCCATAGCCGAAAGAAAGTGGCCGCAGGCTTTCATCTTACCTGTTGAGGTTCCCCATGGCGGAAGGACAACCATGCTGACCCTCTATTTTGATGGTTCACTGCAACAGCTTCTGCCCCGCGGATATCGAAATGAGGCATGGGTTGATTACCCGCTCACCCGGCGGGCATCCATCAAGGACATTATCGAATCTCTCCATATTCCCCATACCGAGATCTTTACAATCACAGGCAGAGACAGAGAACTGCCCTTCTCCCATCTCCCGCGCGCCGGCGAGGAGATCAGTCTGCGTTCCTTCCCGGACGGCGTCGATGTCACCCAACCGACGTTTCTGCGGCCAACGCCATTGCCAAAAGCAGCATTTTCCGTTGATGTCAACGTGGGCAAGCTGGCCCGTCTGTTGCGCATGGCCGGTCTGGACACCTGGTATGATCCGCGCTTGACGGAACAGGAGCTTGCCGACCAATCCGCCGTCCACGGACGCATCCTGCTCAGTCGCAACCGCGATCTGCTGCAGAGAAAATGTATTACCTGGGGACGGTTGGTGCGGGCGGAAATGCCGGAACAACAGTTGACGGAAATTCTTTCTTTATTTGGTCTTTGCGGGCAGGTGACCCCTTTCAGCCGCTGCCTGGAATGCAATGCTCTTTTGCAGCCGGTTGACAAATCATCGATTCTTGATCGGCTCGAACCCTTGACCAGAAAATATTACCACCGGTTCAAGCGTTGTCCGGCCTGCGACCGCATCTACTGGCAGGGCTCGCACCACCAGCGCATGCAGAAAATCATTAGCCAACTGACAACCCAGCCGCAATGTGTTCGTAATAATTAAAAATATTACAGTTCCACGCTTGTCGGATCATCCTCCATGGCGACCACACCCCACTG
>WFZC01000029.1 GCA_015489765.1 Desulfobulbaceae bacterium | reverse complement strand
GGATACACGGCGCAGTAGATCGAATTTTTTACAACGCCATCACGAAAAGACAGGTCGAAAGACCTTGTGAAAAACAGGACAGCCAGAAGATAATCTGGAGGTTATAAAAAAAATAAAAAAAATTTCCCTCCCCTCAACCGGAGGTCAGCCGCCGTAATTCCCTGCTCACCCGTGCATATTCTTTTTCGATTTTCGTTATCATTTCCGGCAGGTTGTCCGCCTGGTTGTTCCTTCCCATCTCCTCCAGTGTCTCACAGAGAGCGGCAAGGGTGGTTGCGCCAAGATTGGCGCTGCTTGATTTTAATGAATGGGCAGACTGCCAGAGTCGTTCCATATCACCGTTGGCAATGGCATCGGATATATCGCGCAGGATATCCGGGCTGTTGCCAAGATAGATATCGACCAGTCGCCGGATGATATCGGGTTTGCCGGGCTGCTGAATACGACGATAATTATCCAGTACACTCTCATCGATGACAGTCGCTGTTTGTTCTACCGGAGCTTCCTGTTTCTGTTCCGGTTGTGTTTCATTGCCATCGGGACAATGAAGCCATTTTTGCAACAGAGTGTTCAGCTGCTGCTCGGTAAACGGCTTGCTGAGATGATCATTCATGCCCACGGCCAGGCAATGCTCCCGGTCTCCTTTCATGGCATGGGCGGTGAGAGCGATAATCGGCACCCGGGCACGATTCGTTTTCTGTTCTATCCGCCTGATCCTGCCGGTGGCCTCATACCCGTCCATAACAGGCATCTGGCAATCCATGAAAATCAGATCATAGACGCTGTCCGCCACCGCAGCGACAGCCTCACGACCGTTATCAACCATATCAACCGTGATCCCTGCCTGTTCCAGCATTCCCCGGGCAACGATCTGGTTGGTTACATTGTCTTCGGCAACAAGAACACGGGCCGCAAAGCGGACAGGGGAATCATTTCCGGAGCCGTCCTCTGAAACAGTTATGGATTTTTCAGCGCTGCCCATGGGAAAAACAACGGTAAACCAGAAGACAGACCCCTCTCCCTCCCTGCTCTCCAGCCCGATTGTTCCCCCCATCAGTTCAACCAGTTGACGACAGATAGCAAGCCCCAGACCGGTGCCGCCGAATTTACGGGTCGTGGAACCATCGGCCTGGGAAAAAGCGGAAAAGATCTTCTCCTGTTTTTCCGGAGAAATACCAATGCCCGAATCCCGAACCTCAAAACGAAGGGGAACCATACCTTCGCCGCCTTTGCCACCCGGAAATACATGCAGGGACACGCTGCCGTCATGGGTGAACTTCAGGGCATTGCCAAGCAGGTTCATCAGAATCTGCCGAAGCCGGCCGGGATCGCCGACAACGTAGGCGGCAACAGATGCCTGCACAAAACAGGAAAGGCGGACATTTTGTTCGGAGGCACGATTTGAAAACAGATCTATCGTTTCCTCGGCCAGTTGCCGGAGATTGAAATGGACCTGTTCCAATTCAAGTTTTCCCGCCTCAATCTTTGAAAAATCTAGGATATCATTGATCAAATTAAGCAGAGACTTACCAGAGCGAACAATTGTCCGGGTAAATTCCCGTTGTTTTTCATCAAGGTCGGTTTTCAACAGCAGAGAGGCAATACCAAGGACCCCGTTCATCGGCGTCCGTATTTCATGGCTCATCTGGGCGAGAAACCTTGATTTTGCCCTGTTGGCATTTTCCGCCTCCTGCTTGGCCTCCAGCAACTGGGCATCTCGTTTCTCTATGGAGTCCAGCATGGAATTGACCCCGACAACCAGCATGCCAAGTTCATCGTCCGAGGTCTTTTCAGCCCGAATGGAATAATCCTCTTTCCTGCAGATATGGCCCATGATATCAGCCAGGGCGAGAACCGGTTGCGAGATATATTTGCTGAGGACCCGGGACAGAAACAGGGCCAGGAGCAGCGTCGCAATCAGGATACCGATGACCACCCAAAAAAGGCGAAAAATAATGACCTGGAACGCATGGGTGTCTGATTGCAGGACTATTGTGCCAAGGAGCTTGTCCTGTGTTCCGATGGGAACGGTGAGATCGATTTCATGAAGATCCAGATAATAACTCTTTGCGCCAAGATGCAGGGTGTTTTCCCTGATCTTTGTTGCCAGAGCTTCCCCCTGATCCTTTGCGGCCGCTGGTGCCTGATATCGGGCAAACAACCCACCTTCCCTCGTATAAACACCGGCCTGCAGAATATGGGGCCTGGCGCTCAACGAGGAAAGCACTTCCCTGGCGGTTTCCGGGTCCATGAATTCAAGAGGTGCCTGGATATTGATTGCCAGCATCCGGCCCAATCCTGACAGGTCTTCAAGCACCGATCTGCGCACGGACACCAGTTCTGAAATGATAAAAAAGGAAGAAGCCATCAGGGAGACAAGCAGGCAACTGATGACAATGATAATTGTCAACTTGGTATGTATGGACAGATCACGAAATGTAGTCACAACTGCTTACCCCGAAGATTTCCTGCGCTACCGCAAAGCATGCGCCACCTTGAGCAGTTTGGAACTGATCTCAAGGCCCGCCTTTGCACAGTTTTTCCGGCTGATATCAAAGCGTATCTTGTTAGCGACCATAACAAAATTTATCATACCACCCCTGTCAAGGAAGCCAGGTGAATCACCGACCAGGAGAATGGGCAGGGCCGCCACATTGGTTACAACTTCTTCCACCCGCCCCATTGCCGATGGAGCAACAAAAACAATATTACAGGTGGAAAGCTGGACAAGCTCTGTACAGCGCCTGATCTCCACATGCCTCTCGTTTGTCGTATAGGACCGGGCAATGGCATTTATAACGGAGCCGAAAGGATCACGTCCAAAGATTCCAATGACAACCGGTGCATCCGGACGGGAAAAAGTCCCGGCAGGCCATTTGACATAGGAGGTAAATTTCACCAGAAAAGCGGCCTCTATTTCCAGGGCTCCGGCTGGCACCGCTTCTGCACGCGCAGGTGTGGCGACGACCTGCAGGAGCAGAGAAAGACAGATAACGGCAATCAGCTTAGGCATTCTTCGCGTCCTGAAAAAATCAGGCAACTAAAACGACATCGTCAGTTGAGTATACAGGGCCCGCGGAATCTCACTGGCCTGAATACCATCCATGGTATTGTCAAATTCCTGATGGGAGTCATCAAACAGGTTCTTGACGCCGGCAGCAAGGGTTAGCTCCTCCGTTGGATGATAGCTGAAATTGAGATCAAGGCGGACATGTCCTCTGATATTTAACCGGTCAAGGGCGCTGACAACATACAAACTTGTATTCACCTCAAAGTTATGGGGGAGATCCAGATAGGAAACCAGGGAAAAGAGATGATGCGCATTTTCATCTTCTTCAAACCCCTGCCTTGCCTCCAGAGAATTACCGATATCAAGGGAATTCAAATGAAACCAGGTATAGCCACCGGTCAGCCGCCACCAGTTAACCGGATTCCAGCTGCAACTGAGTTCCGCGCCATAGGTTTCGGCATCTCGCGCCTCTTCAACCCGGACAGGCAGGACCAGCCGCGGCCAGCCCGCTGAAATTTCTGGAAAAGGCGCCCCACTGGGAATCCCGGCGATAAGATCGTTGTATTTATTGTAATAGAGACTGACATCCACAAATACGCTGTCCGACATCTTGCCCCGGTACCCGGTTTCATAAGAGTACACCTTTTCCGAACCCAGGCTGTCATTTCCGAAGAGCCTGACATAGGTCATCAACCCGTTTTGTGGCGGCACCATGAGTCCTATATTCACGTTGGCATCTCGCTCAAGCCGGGAAGGGGTTCGGACGGACCGGGAAACCGCCGCCCACAGGGAATGATTGGAATTGATGCTCCACAGAACCCTGACGCTCGGTTGCCATTCAAATCCCGTATAATCATTATGCTCCACTTTCGTTCCCAGGGTCAGCTCACCCTTATCACCGGCAAAGCCGAGCCGTCCCTGCAAAAAGCCGGAAAAAAGATTGTTTCTGCTGATACGCGGATTCATGGCATAGGAATAAATACCGGCAATGGCCTCTTTGCCTGCGGTATCACTTCTTGTGTAGCGATATCCCAGACCATAGAGGATTTCCAGGCTGTCCACCACGTCCAGTCGGTGTTGAAAATCGACATCAACGGTATCAAGCGTCTCATCGACAAAAAACTCATCACGTTCGATATGATCATAATAGGCCTGCAGGGTGATTTCCGACTGTTTGGAAAAGATACGGTTCCAGCGCCCCAACAGGTTGCCACCGGCAACGGGCGCATCGACTGAGGTACGGGTAAAAAATGGAAAGGTGGGTTTGACGTATTTAATGGATTCACCGGACTTGCCGTCATAGATGTCGCCCTGCAGGGTTACCTTGCTGGTCGCCGAGACATTCATGTCCATCCGAAATCCTCCCCGGCCCTGATGCCATTGATCATTGGCATCGTCACCGGCGGAATTTTCAAAGCTTTCCCTATCAAAAAATTTTCCATACACCCGATATGATGTTCTGTCACTCAGCCAGCCGCCGTAACGGGCGGATACCTCACCATCCGGACCGGTTTGCGCGCGCAGGGAAACAAGGCCGCCCTGGGTATCGGCGCTGTCTTTGGTGATAATATTGATCACGCCATTGACGGCATTGGCTCCCCACAGCGTTCCCCCCGGCCCTCGGATAACTTCAATCCGGTCAATATCTTCAATCATCAGGTCCTGCACATCCCAGAAAACCCCGGAAAACAGGGTGGAATAGACGGTCCTGCCATCGATCATGACCAGCATCTTATTGGCGAATCTGGAGGCAAAGCCGCGGGCGCTGACAGCCCACTTGTTGGCATCGATCCGATAGACGTGCATGCCCGGAACCAGGCGCAGGGCTTCGGGGATACTCACAACTCCATTCCGGCGCAGGTCCTCCCCGGTAATGACGGTAATGGCTGCCGGTGTTTTCATCACCTTGCCCGGCACCTTGGCAACGGAAACGACATCCAGGTCAAGCAGCTCATCGAGCGAGAGCATACTAAGATCACCACATTGCCCCCAGACAGTGAAAAAGAGTTGCGGGACCAATACAAATGATATCATCGAGACCGGCAACATTATCCCATGCATCCCGACCTTAGCCAGCATTACCCGTAATTTCATGATACTGTGTTTATTCATCCTTGAGGTTAATCCCATTCTGCCAGACCCACAACCCTGTGCAGCACCGCATCCTGCCACAGATGGGAGTCAATTCCTGTCATTTTCCGATTCTCTTTGTATTAAAGACTCTGATCTCCTCTAAGTGTATCACACCACGTAATGGGAATTAAATTTTTTCCACCCAAAGATCTTATTTTGATGAACTCGCAACAAGTCCTCCAAACAATGCTTAAAGATAGCTAAGTAAAAACATAAATATACAGGTCAGCGGAGCGAAGCGTGGACTCCGAGAAGTGGTGTTCTGTAGCGGGTCTTTATATACATGCAGTATGGCCACGAATCGCCACAGGACACACGATGCAGTAAATCGAAGTTTTTACGTCGCCATCTTTTCTCCATTTCGGAAAAAATATATAATGCTCTGCCTTGCCAGAGTCTGCGTTACCTGTTTTTTCCTGTCTCCAATCCTGTTCCGAAAATTGTAAATAATTCCCGGAAAAACCAAATGGTCTTGCATTGGCGTTTTGTTTTTATTACTAAAATGCCAAGTTACTTCTACTTTGTTAATTACGAGGATATTATGACACAGAATATTGCTTTACTGGCAGGTGATGGTATAGGACCGGAAGTTATGGCAGAAGCCGTCAAGGTGCTTGATGCCATCCAGAAAAGATTCGGCTTTTCCCTCAACTATCATAAGGCCGATGTTGGCGGCATTGCCATAGATAACCACGGTCATGCCCTGCCCCAATCCACGCTTGATGTCTGTACGGCTGCCGATGCCATTCTGTTCGGTTCGGTCGGCGGCCCGAAATGGGAGAGCCTGCCACCGGAACAACAACCGGAACGGGCCGCATTACTTCCCCTGCGCAAACACTATGATCTCTTCTGTAACCTGCGACCGGCCCAGGTTTTCAAATCACTTGCAGCCGCCTGTCCCCTGCGGCCTGATATCGTCGGCGACGGCTTTGATATTCTTGTTGTCCGGGAGTTGACCTCCGGCATTTACTTTGGCGAGCCAAAGGGTAGAGAAGGGAGCGGTGATGAGGAAAAAGCTTGGGACACGATGGTGTACAAACGCAGCGAAATTGAACGTATCGCCCGCATGGCCTTTGAAGCGGCCCGGGTGCGCAGGAAAAAAGTCACCTCGGTGGACAAGGCCAACGTGCTGACCACCATGGTCCTGTGGCGGGAAGTCGTCAGCGAAATAGCCGCCGATTATCCGGATGTGGAACTTGATCACATCTATGTCGACAATGCCACCATGCAGCTTGTCCGGTGGCCGCAACAATTTGACGTCCTCCTCTGCGGCAACATGTTTGGCGACATCGTCTCAGACGAAGCAGCCATGCTCACCGGTTCCATGGGGATGCTCGCCTCGGCCAGTCTCAACAGTGATAAATTCGGCCTTTTTGAACCTGCCGGCGGCTCGGCCCCGGACATTGCCGGCAAGGGCATTGCCAATCCCATCGCCCAGATCCTGTCTGCGGCCATGATGCTGCGATACAGCCTGGGGCGGGAGGAAGCGGCCCTGGCCATAGAACAGGCCGTTGCCCTGACCCTTGACAAGGGGATAATGACCGCTGATATTGCCACCCCCGACTGCACCGTTGTGGGAACGGCGGCCATGGGAGATGCCATAGTCGAGGCCATTGATGCGGTATGAAATACATCTCGCGCGACAATCTCCTGCTCATTTCCAACCGACGGACTGCGGACCTGGCCGCCAGGGTCGGTGACCAACTGCAGGTACCCCTGACAACAATGATACAGAGGCAATTTGCCGATGGTGAATTCTACCATGCCTTTCCCGCCGATGTTTCAGGAAGGGATGTGGTCCTGATCGCCGCGACCCCGGATGACGGCGCCCACCAGGAATTGATTGATCTGATAGCCGGCTGCCGGTATTGGAATGCGGGCAGTGTGAATGTGGTCATTCCTTATCTTGGCTACTCCACGATGGAACGCGCCAAACCGGAATCTGGCGAGATACCAAAGGGGATCACCCGTACCCGGCAGATTTTCAGGACCCGGCCCGACTACGTGGCCTTTATTGATCTCCACTCGGAAGCGGTCCTGCATGCTCATGCCGGTGAAATTCGCACCCGCCATATCTGGACGGAAAAACTGGCAGCCGAGACAATCAAGGGGTTACGGATTGACAACCCAGTCCTGGTCTCTCCGGATTACGGTTTTTCAAAAAGAGTGGCCCGGCTTGCCGGCCTGCTCAACTGTCCCCATACGGCAGCCAACAAGGACAGATATGATGTTGATCACACCATTGTCGGCCAGCTTTCCAGCGCCGTCAAGGGAAGGACCGCCATCATCTGTGACGATATGATTCGTACCGGCGGCTCCATGCTGCAGACGGTGGAACGGTGTTATGAAGCCGGCGCCGTTGATGTGCTGATCATGGCAACCCACCTTGTTCTGGCGGCAGATGCGCGTGATCGCTTTTCCACCGCCGGAATATCCCGTATTATCGGGGCGGATACCTATCCCGGCAGGCGAAGCGATGATCTTCTTGAGGTCTATTCCGTTGCTCCCCTGATTGCCGGGGAACTGACCCATTACCTGCGCCTCAAATAACCGTCCCCACCATGGGCGGCGGTGGACCTTGAATACTGACGAACCCGTAAAAAGGTGAAATTTATTCAAAATAAAAAATATTTTTTTGTAAATCCCGGCATAAAAGTGTACATTAGCTGATCTTTTACGCAGGAAAAACACCGGGAAAATTATCCTGTCGCTATTTACACTCTGGGGCGTCCTGCGCTTTCGGGGGAGTATCCGACAAATACCAGATAATGCGACAAAGCATTAAAGATCAACGAAGGAATAACAGCATGAGAAAAGTAGGCATAATTGGTTGGCGCGGCATGGTCGGCTCGGTCCTGATGGAACGGATGCGTGAGGAAGATGATTTTGCCGGTTGTGAGTATACATTCTTCTCCACGTCCCAGGCCGGACAGGACGGACCGGTTATCGAGGGCAGGACATATACCCTCCAGGATGGTGGCAACATCGACCTGCTGCAGGCCAACGATATTCTTCTTTCCTGCCAGGGAGGAGGATATACCTCAAAGGTCTACCCTGAACTGCGAAAAGCAGGATGGCAGGGCTACTGGATTGATGCCGCCTCCACCCTGCGCATGGAAAAAGACGCAATTATTGTTCTCGATCCGGTCAACCGCGCTGTTATTGACCAGGGACTTGAGACAGGAATAAAAAATTATATCGGCGGCAACTGTACGGTCTCCCTCATGCTGATGGGACTTGCCGGTCTCTTTGAACAGGGCTGGGTTGAATGGGTGACGTCGCAGACTTATCAGGCAGCTTCCGGGGCCGGGGCCAAAAACATGCGGGAACTCGTCAATCAGATGCGCATCATCGGAGAGAATTGTGAGAACCTGCTCGACACTCCATCAACGGCGATTCTTGATATCGACCGAAACGTCATCAATACCCTGCGTAATCCGGCCTTTCCCACTGAAAATTTCGGTGCTCCTCTTGCCGCCAGCCTGATTCCCTGGATCGACCGGGCCATGGAAAACGGCCAGACCAGGGAAGAGTGGAAAGGAATCAGTGAAACCAACAAGATACTCGGCCGGGAGGAAAACCCGGTTCCCATTGACGGATGCTGTGTGCGTGTTGGTTCCATGCGCTGCCACAGTCAGGCCTACACCATCAAGCTGAACAGGGACGTGCCGATGGCCGATATTGAGGACGCCATCAAAAACCAGAACGACTGGGTCTATCTGGTGGCCAACAACAAAGAAGAAACTCTCAAAGAGCTGACGCCGGCCCGGGTTACCGGCACCCTGGATATTCCGGTGGGTCGCCTGCGCAAAATGAACCTCGGCCCCCAATACTTGAGCGCATTCAGTGTCGGTGATCAGTTACTCTGGGGTGCAGCGGAGCCTGTACGAAGAATTTTACAGATTATCCTGCAGCATATTGGAGAGCAGTGAGAGTTACGAAAAAAGCACTCACCGGGGATTGGTACAGGGTCTACAAGAGCCCATGGACGATATTTCGGCGATAGGTTCACACTGTGCCAGACAGACCCTGTTTTTTCCCTTTTGTTTTGCCAGGTACATGGCCATGTCCGCCTGCCGGATAAGATTATCAGGACTTGTTCCGTTATCCGGATACACGGCAACGCCGATGGACATGGTCAGGCCGCAGACCTTGTACTGATCGGCTATGTCATCCTGAACGACCCGGCAAATTTTTTTTGCCACCCTGCAGGCCATTTCACTGTCCGCAATTTCCGGCAGGGCAATAACAAACTCATCACCTCCCCAGCGACAAAGAATATCGGATTCGCGCAGACGATGACGCAGGGATGCGGCAAGTTCAATTAAAAGCCTGTCTCCCGCCTGATGACCATAACGATCATTCACCTGTTTAAAATTATCCAAATCAAGAAACAGGACCGCTGTCTTTTCCCGATTTCGTCCGGCCCGGCTGATGTCCTGCTTGAGAAGATCATGAAACAGACGCCGATTGGCAAGGCCTGTCAAGTCATCATGGTAGGCCAGATGGTGCAATTTTTTTCTGGCCTTGTTCAAATCGGTAATATCATGCAGGCTGACAACAGCGCCGATTTTGCTGCCGTCATTATCATACATGGCCTGACCGTTGACCCGTAATTCCCTCTTGTCACCATTCCTGGATTGCACGACCATTTCCTGATTGCGGACATCCTGCCCCTGAAAGGCACGAACAAGTGGAATTTCATCCGTTGTTAACAGTGTCTCGCCATCGGGCTGGTAAAGCTGGTAATAGTTTGCCCATTCCTTCCGGGGAACCCGGGCCAGGTCACAGCCATGAATTTCTCTGCCCGCCCTGTTGAACATGGTGAGTTGACCGCGGGCATTACAGGCCACGATACCGTCCTGGATATGCTCCAGGATGGCCCGCTGAAATTTCTGCTGTCGAACGATCTTTCGCTGCGCCGCCTTCAGGGAGGTGATATCCAGGAAATACCAGACCCGGCCATGATAGACCTCGCCGGAGTAGACCGGAAATGAATGGCGATAAAAGACCCGGCCGTCTTTGAGGTCAATTTCATCGGTACTCGTCTGATTCGGGTGCTGTCTCTTATACACATCT
>WFZC01000028.1 GCA_015489765.1 Desulfobulbaceae bacterium | reverse complement strand
GCCTATGGCCCCGCCGGTGAAGGCTGGTTTCGACTTAACTTTGCCGTTGCCCGCACGGAGCTGGAAAAAGCCGTTAAAAAACTTGAGATGACTTTTGGGTAAGGGAGTGGTGTACACAGTAATTCAGGATAAACCTACATGCCTTAACAGTGCAACAAACTATGAAAATCATAGGTTTTACGATAAAAAAAAACATGCGTAATCCTATGTTCGAATTTTACCAGTTACGGGCCACCTTGAAAAATCGCCCTTGCGGCTGGAAAATGTAGCCCACCCTGCTGATCACAGGATATTCAACCCGCCTTTTCCTTCCTGAGCCATTACCGTGTTCACCACCTGGCGAACATCTGCAAGGCATCAGCGTCCCTTTGGATTATTATTTTTGCAATCACAGTTGCCCTGTTTCGATTCCGCTGTAATCCGTTCCATGATGGTCGAATGGCCGTGTTCCCTCACATCCTTTATCAGATCGTCTGCCGTATAGTTGAAGCAGTAACATATCTTTTCTTCCATGGTCCTTTTCTCCTTCGCCCTCTTTGGCGTGTTTCATATTCCATACTTTTCCGGTAGTTACTCACGGGGTATGCAGATAATTGTTCTCCGTTTTCGATTATACCTCTGTTTCCGACAGGTTGCACCCTCTATCACAATTTCGATATTGACCACGGGCGAATTGATCCTATTATGTAAACAGGGCCGGAAAGTTACGCATGCGGAACCCGGTGTATGGTTAAACTGATCAGGAAGGAGGTTCAATGGGTAAATCCTTTGTGATTGCCGTTTTTTTCTACTGTTTTTGCTTTTTTCAATCATCGGCATTTGGCCGGGGAGGGACCACCATGACTCTTGTTGTTTCATCACCTGCTTTTGCCAACAAACAATCCATTCCCGTCCGTTACACCTGTGAAGGAAAGGACATTTCACCGCCGTTGCAGTTTACAGGCATACCGGAAGGCACCGCAAGTCTGGTCCTGATTGTCGATGACCCGGACGCGCCTGACCCTGCGGCCCCGAAAATGACTTGGGTCCACTGGCTGCTGTATAATTTGCCGCCCGATACCTCCGGGCTTCCCGAGGCAGTGACATCTTTTCCGCCAGGAACGGAATTGGGAACAAATGATTTTGGCCGTACCAGATATGGCGGGCCCTGTCCACCCATCGGAGAACATCGATACAGGTTCAAACTCTATGCCCTGGACACCATGCTGCCCGATCTGGGGCAACCCGACAAAGAAACCCTGCTCCATGCCATGGACGGCCATATTCTTGAGCAGGCGTTGTTGATCGGCCTGTATCAGAAAAGAGGAAATGATTGAGCAGGGAAAAGCTGAGTTATGAATGGGATGGCTGGAAAACCTGATAATTTTTGAAAACCAGACAACCAGACGATGCGGTTACCACAGAACGGCAAGGAGGGAGATTCTACTTTTTTTCGGAAAATTTTTTCACCGGAAAGGAGGACAAAAATGACCGGGAAACGTGCCGGGGAAATGCTGCAAAAGATTGACCAGGATTGCCGAACCACAAGCTCTTACACTGGTATATCAGCATTCGCACCCGAGGTCATGCAGGCCATGGCCGAGGTTCCGAGAGAGGCCTTTGTTCCGGATGAACTCAAGACATGGGCTTACGAGAACAGACCTCTGCCCATTGGTAATGGTCAAACCATTTCACAGCCCTATATTGTTGCCCTGATGACAGATCTACTCCACCCGGACAGAAATGATGTTATACTGGAGGTGGGAACCGGATCGGGCTACCAGGCGGCAGTGCTTGCAAGGCTTGTAAAAAAACTCTATTCCCTGGAAATTGTTCCGACCCTGGCGAAAAATGCCGCCTCTCTTCTTGAAAAACTCGGCTATACAAATGTTGAAGTCCGCCAGGGTGACGCAACCACGGGATGGCCGGAACATGCCCCCTTTGATGGAATTATTGTCACGGCAGCAGCCGAACAGGTACCTCCGGCCCTGGTTGAACAGCTGAAACCTGGCGGCAGATTGGTCATCCCGGTCGGAGCTTCCCACAGGCCCCAGGACCTGATGTTGATTCAAAAGGACGACAAAGGCAGGTTGAGCAGGAAAAATATCCTGCCCGTGGCCTTTGTCCCGTTCACCTCCACTGAAAAGTAAAGGAATAGTAGTCTTGGTGGAATCCCTGGCGACCGGTCTGTTTAATCGCGTTGCCAGACGACCCGTATTGTCTTTTCTCCATCACCGTAGGTGATCGATAGGTCACCCTGATAGGCGTGGACAAGCGCTTCGCCCAAACGGCGGGCGATGTGGATTCCGGTGGTGGTGACCAGGGTTTTTTCCCCGTCCTCCTCAATGGTCATTATCCGTTCCAGGGGATGCTCCTCCTTTTCGATTTTCTCTTCATTGTTGAGCAGGCCAAGTATTTCATCCCTGTGCCGGGGAAAGAAGGGGCCGTTGATTTCGAGAAATCCCGCCGGGTATTTGTCTTCTATTCGCCGACAGGCGGGACATATCACCTCATTGGCCCGGACGGGCGCGTCTTTCCAGCTCCAGCGGCCCTCTGTGAACACTGCGCCACAGACTGTGCAGACCGTTCCCTCCGGCCATTTTTTCCCTTCCCTGTAGGTATCATGTTCTTTTTCAACAATGAGTCTGTCGCGTCGTCCGTATGGTCCTTTATCCATGGTTGACCTCCAACTCTTTATTTTCAGGGAACAAAAAATTTTGAAAAACAATAAAAATTTTGAAACCATTCGAAAAGATCTTATTGTCTCTACTATAGGCATAAAAATGATTTTTTCCAGAGGGGGGGACAGAGATCATGAAAGAGGCAATGTTTTATGATTTCGGCAAGAAAAATGAGGTGATATGTCAACTGTGCAATCATCACTGTCACATAAAAGAGGGAAAACGCGGTCTCTGTGGGGTGCGGGAAAACAGGGACGGCAAGTTGTACAGCCTGGTATACGGCAGGTTAATCGCGGAACATATCGATCCCATTGAAAAAAAACCGCTGTTCAATTTCCTGCCCGCAAGCACCGCTTATTCCATAGCAACCGTTGGCTGCAATTTTCGCTGCCTGCATTGCCAGAATTACGATATTTCACAATATCCCCATGCGCATGGTGGCGAGATTGCGGGCCGGGAACGAACAGCAGCAGCAGTGGTGGAGGATGCTGCCAGGACAGGATGCGCAAGCGTCTGTTATACCTATGTGGAGCCGACAATTTTTTATGAATTTGCTTACGACTGTTCCGTGATAGCCCATGAGCGTGGACTGAAGAACGTCTTTGTCAGTAACGGCTACATGACACCGGAGCTTACCCGCCATCTGGCACCGGTTCTTGATGGGATCAATATTGATATCAAGGCATTCACCGATGATTTTTACAAAAAGGTCTGCAAGGCGCGGCTGCAACCGGTACTTGATAACGTCAGGCTCATGCATGAACTGGGAGTCTGGGTGGAGGTAACGACCCTTATTATTCCAGGCCTCAACGATTCACCAGAAGAGCTGCGCCAAATTGCCCGGTTTGTCAAATCGGTGTCAGCAGACATCCCTTGGCATGTAACGGCCTTTTATCCGACCTACAAGATGATGGACCGACGGCCGACGCCGGTGGAAACCCTGCGGGAAGCACGAAAAATCGGTCTTGACGAGGGGCTGAACTACGTCTATGAGGGCAATATTCCAGGTGAGGGTGGAGAAAACACCTACTGTCCGGGCTGCGGAGAAGAGCTGATCAGCCGCCATGGTTTCAATATCAGGAAGAATACATTAAGCAATGGCCGCTGCCCCAAATGCGGTCAACGGGCAGCCGGTGTCTGGAGTTAGGACAATAGAATCAGACAGAAAATCATGGAATTGATTAAAACAGCCATGGTCGCATTACCCTGATGACCCTGTCGGCTCGAGCAAAGTTATGACGTCGACCAGCCCGTGACCGGAGGAATATTTCCATGCAGCAGATAATCAGCACTGAAAACAAACCGATCAAGCTCTGGCTCAAAGATATTGACATCGGGGCAATGGAGCAGGCAAAAAATATTGCCAACCTGCCCTTTGTTCACAGTCACATTGCTATTATGCCCGATGCCCATCAGGGTTACGGCATGCCCATCGGCGGGGTCATGGCCACCGATGGGGTGGTTGTTCCCAATGCGGTCGGGGTGGACATCGGTTGCGGCATGTGCGCCCAAAGGACCTCGCTGTCTTCTTTAGAAAACAGGCAACTCAAGGGGATCATGGACCTTATCCGAAAAAACGTGCCCGTGGGCTTTAAGCATCACAAAAAACCACAGGATTCCCGCCTGATGCCCAAACTGGAGAAGCAGGGAGTAAGGGTTGCCGATCTGCCGATTGTTTCCAGTGAATATCACAATGCCCTGACCCAGCTTGGCACCCTGGGAGGCGGCAATCATTTCATTGAAATCCAGAAGGGCAGCGACGGCTTTATCTGGATAATGATCCATTCCGGCTCCAGGAATCTGGGATATCGGGTTGCCAACTTCTATAATAAACTTGCCATAGCCAGAGCGGAAAGTTTCGGGATCCCGGTCCCGAAAAACTGGCAACTGGCCTGTCTGCCGGTGGACAGCGACGAGGGCAGGCTGTATCTGAGAGAAATGGAATACTGCGTGGCCTTTGCCCGGACCAACCGGCATGTGATGATGGAACGGGTCAGGGAGGCCCTGCAAACAGTTGTTGGACCGGTCCGGTTGGGAGAGTGTATCAACATTGCTCATAATTATGCCAGCTTTGAGATCCATTTTCATAAAAATGTCCTCGTGCACCGAAAAGGCGCCACCAGCGCCCGCAAAGGCGAGACAGGCATTATTCCGGGTTCACAGGGGATGCCGAGTTACCTGGTCAAGGGCAAGGGCAACCAGGAGAGTTTTACCTCCTGCTCCCACGGGGCCGGGAGAAAGATGGGACGTAAACAGGCCCGGCGCAGTCTTGATCTGCGCAAAGAACGGAAAAAGCTTGAAGACCAGGGTATCCTGCACGCTGTCCGTGGCAAGCGCGATCTTGACGAGGCCCCGGGTGCCTACAAAGACATAGACCAAGTGATTGAAAATCAGCTGGATCTGGTGGAGGTAACTGTCACCCTGCGGCCTCTTGGTGTCATCAAGGGGTGACAACAAGATACAACAAAGAGGAACATATTGTGAAAGCGCTTATCGTCAGTGGAGATCAGTTTGAAGATACGGAACTGCTGGTACCCTGGTATCGGCTTCTCGAAGAGAATATCGAGGTCGACATTGCCTCGGTCCAGGTCGGCGTACTCACCGGCAAGCACGGCTACACAGTGACGGCCGGGTTTTCTCTCGAAGCCCTTGTGCCTGACTATTATGACCTGCTCATCCTGCCCGGCGGTAAGGCCCCGGAACAGCTGCGAGAGCAGGAACCACTCCTCGAAATCGTCCGTCGTTTTTTTGCAAAAGAAAAGATCGTGGCCGCCATCTGCCATGGCCCGCAGATTCTCGTCTCCGCCGGCGTCCTCACCGGCAGAAAGGCCACCTGTTACCAAGGGGTGGCTGAGGAGTTAAAAGATGCCGGGGCCGAATACCAGGACATGGAAGTCGTTGTCGACAACAATTTGATTACCTCGAGAATCCCGTCCGACCTGCCTGCCTTTTGCCGGGAGATGATGAAACAGTGGTGGAAGCTGGAAAGAGAACAACAGTAAGTAAACATGTGAAAACAAATAGTTATAAACTACATGACCATTTACAAATAACAGGAGAACGGCCATGACCATTGACAATAAAAAGCTGGCGGTCATCCACATTGTCAAAAAGGAACTGGGCCTCACCGATGACGAGTATCGGAACATCCTGCAACAGGAGGCCGGGGTAAGGTCGGCAAAAGACCTTGATGACCAGGGGTTCCAGCGCCTGATGCACTATTTTACCAGGAGCCGGCACTACCGGGACCGCAGAGACGGCATCACCTTTCGACAAAAACTCTACATCAAATACCTTGTCCGTGATCTTGGCTGGGACAGCAGTCATTTCGGGAATTTTCTCAAGAAATATTACCGAAAATCAGATATTGCCGGCCTGACGAAAAAAGAGGCAAGCAAGGTAATCGTGGCCCTGAAAAAGATTCTTGCGCGTGCAAGCGGAAAACCAGCGGAAAAGAGCGGCCAGTGATTGTGCTTCCTCAGGATTGGGCAGTATATTTATTTTTTATATCCACCACCCATCCTCGTGCTATTTTCCCTTGGCGACCATAGCGCCATTCTGATATTCCACGCCGGACAGAGACACTTCCATGCCATGTTTTCTATAGTGTTGATTGAAGTTATCATGGGTTGACATACCTCTTGTTAGTATTACAATAGAGATAATGGTAATACATACAAGGAGGTGGTAATGCAACAATCATCCATAACAGTTAAGGGCCAGGTAACTATTCCTGCCTCTATCCGAAGAAAATTTGGATTGCGCCGGGGAGATAAGGTCGTTTTTAAAGAGGAAGGGGACAAAATTTATTTGCAGCCTGTTCAGGACAAGGTTGAAGCGGCGTTTGGCATCATTACTCCCGCCAACAGTGTAACTCTTGAGGAAATGGATGCGGCGGTTAAAAAACGGGCCGGACGATGATAGCTGTTGATACCAATGTCCTGGTCAGGGTGCTGGTGGACGATCCAGGCCAACCCGCCCAGGTCAGGGCCGCCAGAGCGGTACTACAAAAAGCAGGTGAAGTTTTTGTCTCCCAGGTTGTCCTTGTTGAAACAGTATGGGTCCTTGAAACGGCCTATGGCCTGAAACGTGATGATATTATAATGGTTCTCGATACTCTGGCCCTGAACAGCGCTTATGTTATAGAACATGAGCATCGTTTTATCGAAGCGCATGCCCTGTTTCGTCAGGACAAGGCTGATTTTGCGGATTTTATTATCCTGGCGGCCGCTCAAAACGAGAATAGTCCTCTCTTTACCTTTGACAAACGGCTTGCCGGATCATCCGGAGTAACGTTGATTACAACTTAAGGCCGGAATATAAACAGGCCCCGGATTATTTGAGAGATTGACAGAAAAAAGAGGGAGCATTTACTGCTGATGAATTCGTAGTTACCTTGCCGCCTTCAGGCGGGCAAGGATATGTTCGTTCCGGTCTCGCAGCTCGAGGACACCATTCTGAAATCGGTAGGCCTCGGTTTTTCTCATGGCATCGAGGAAGGCATCTTCCAAAGAAAGACCCTTGATACAGGCCATCCGGGTTGACGCCATCTTGTTAAAGACAAAAATTTCCCCTTTGATGAGATAGGTGCCGAAAAACCGGTTACAACCGGAAAAACCATGCATCCTGTTTCCCTTGCTGTCAAGGATGATATAGGGTTCCTCCTGGCCCCTGGCCAGGGTGACTGGTTTACCATTTATCTCTATGGGGTTCCAGGTGGTATCAAACAGACTCAGGCGTTGATTCTCTCCCTGGCAGTCCTGGCCTGGAAAAATATTAAGAAACCTGGTGACAACAAGCTCATCCTGTCCGCTGTCGTTATCATCATCCATCCCCTGTGCGGGTTGAAGACTTCCTTCAAGTAGAACCAGCAATGGTTCCCCCTGACCATGAGGAGTCCTGTTATAGGCGTTGGCAAGCTCTCTGTAGGACTTTTCCGTTGCCACGGTAAAACGGATACCGGTCGTACATTCGGTAAAAAATCCTTTGTCGCCATGGGCGCTGTACATACCCCGCATGCGGACCGAATCGGGAAAAGGGTCCAAGGTCGGATTTTTATGCAGTTCATAATTCTGTGTTACCGGGAGATTTTTCCCTTCAACATCCTGAAGGCGCAGGGTATTGCGGTCTACGAGCTGCAGGGTCTTAAGCGATCCTCTCCTGTTGCCAAGCACGATAAGCTTTTCGCTCCGATCAAACTTCCAGCGTCCTATTTCCGCCACGCTGTCCCATGTCTTTCCCTTGATTGAAGTTTTTCGAAGTTGATAAAGGCCGTTTTTTCTGAAGTTAAGCACAATATCAATCGCATCACAGTCTGGACAGGGAATGCGGCCGCTGTAGGTGGAGGGAAGGGGTATCGGAACCACCGGTTTATCAAGGGATTGTTGGGTATTGGGTATATTCGGCCGGGAACCGGTGCAGCCGGAAATAGTAAACAGGACAGCAAGAAAAAACAGGGAAAAATTTTTCATAATCTCTCCTGGACATCGGAAATAAAGGTTGATTATCTGTAACTGCTTACGGAACAGGGATACCCGGTCAGGAAAGGGTCTGGTCCAACTCTTCCTTAAGGTCCCGTCCAAAGAGTTCACGCACGGCCTGCATGCAATCCTTGTCCTCATACAATACCTGGTATGTCTGTTCCAGAATGGGCATTTCAACACCAAGGGAAGCGGCGAGGTTGTAACAGGATTTGGTCGTCTTCACCCCTTCCGCCACCATGGTCATTTCGGACAGGGCTGTTGCCAGTTTTTTTCCCTTGCCGAGCTTAAGACCAACGGTGCGGTTTCGGCTGAGACTGCCGGTACAGGTCAAGACCAGATCACCCATTCCGCCCAGACCGGAAAAGGTAAAAGGAAGGGCGCCCATGGCAACCCCCATCCTGGTTATTTCCGCCAGGCCACGGGTAATAAGAGCGGCCCTGGTATTAAGGCCGAACCCAAGTCCATCGCTGATACCGGCTGCAATGGCAATAACGTTTTTCATGGCCCCTGAAATCTCAAGACCGATCACATCGGTGCTGGTATAGGCACGAAAATAATCGGTGGCAAAGAGATACTGCACAGCCCGGGCGTCCTCGATATCGGCAAAGGCGACCGTTACCGCCGTGGGCTGATGGCCAGCCACCTCTTTAGCAAAACTCGGTCCGGAAAGAACACCAAAAGAAAAATCCCCGGCCCGGGCTCCTGCCTCCTCTATCATCAATTCGGTCATGGTCTGGCGGGTGCCTATCTCAATACCCTTGACAGCGGAAACAAGCCGAACACCACTTTTGAGGAAGGGAAGGAGGCGGCAAAATACCTGCCGGTAACCATGGGAGGGGATGACCATAACCACATAGTCGGCATCACGGACTGTTCTTTCCAGGTCTTTTTCCAGGTTCAGATTTTTCGACAGGGGAAATCCTGGCAGATAGCGGCTGTTCTCACCTTCCCTTTGTATTTGGTCAATGTGTTCCGGTCGATGACCCCAGAGCCATACGTTCCCGTCCTTTTCGGCCAGCAGTTGGGCAAGGGCCGTTCCCCAACTTCCTGCGCCGATAACCGCCGTTTTATTCATTGTCTTTTTCTGCACCTCCGTCTTCCTCGTCCCCACTTACCTCCTCACGGGCCAGCATGGACAGACCAACGACCTTTTCACCGTCGGCCAGGTTGATCAGGCGCACACCCTGGGTGTTGCGGCCGATAATCCGTACCGTGTCCATGGGCATGCGAATCACCTTGCCGGAATTGGTTATCAGCATGACCTGGTCCTCATCAACCACCTGCAGGGCGCCGACAACCATACCATTGCGCTCGCTGGTCTTGATGGCAAAAACACCCTTGCCGCCGCGCCGCTGCAGTTTGTATTCGGCAACCGCTGTTCTCTTGCCATACCCGTTTTCCGTGACCGTCAGGATGGAGTCGTCTCCGGTCAGGACAACCACGCCGACCACCTCATCACCCTCACCCAGGGTAATCCCCTTGACTCCGGCGGCCAGTCGTCCCATGGTACGGACATCGGATTCATGAAAATGAATGGACAGCCCTTTTTTGGTGACCAGAAAAAGCTCATTTTCCCCGGAGGTTATGGCCGCGGTGAGTATTTCATCGTCATCCTTGATCGTCAGACCGAATTTTCCCTTGCGCAGAGGACGTTTATACTCGGCAATGGAGGTCTTCTTGACCCTTCCTTTTTTGGTCACCGTCAGCACGGTCTTTGACTCATCGGCCCCGGCCAGGTCGGCCACCGGCAGGATGGCCGCCACCCGTTCATCCTCTCCCAGTTCCAACAGATTG
>WFZC01000027.1 GCA_015489765.1 Desulfobulbaceae bacterium | reverse complement strand
GTACGCGGAGCAGCCAACCAGGCATCCACGAACTTTTCGGGCTCAATTGAGCTAAACACAGGGATCAAGGCATATGGGCTATCATGACCCTCCGTGTGGCAGACCATGCGATAAAACTCGATACCATCGCGATTCAAAATTTCGAAAAGGTTTTCCACGAATTCCGGAAACTTGCGTTCGAGCGCCTTCTCTCGAGCATCAATGAGCCTTTTCAATATTTCATCGAAATGTTGTTCATACTCCTTTCTAACCCAATAGCTGTAGCCGTCATACCCATCCGTAAAACGGTCCAACCAATTATATTCCAACTCGCGTGGTGGCAGCTTGCCAGTTTGCAAAACATCTTCAATGTATTGGAGGCATTCTTCACGAACCGCATTGAGATCCTGCTTGGAAATCCTCTCGCTTGCCATCAGCAGCTTCAAGGCGAAAACGTGAAGCATCTCTCCTGAATCAATAATCTCCCTGTCTTTAAACTGCTTTTCCATAATTTGGAGAGCTTCATTGAGCGTGTTATCATCAAGCTCATCAAAGTTGATGACACGACGCCAAGCTGGAAGGGCTTCAAGTTTTGTAAAGTGAGGGCTGTCCTCGACTGATCCCTGAATAGTTTCTGGGTTGAATACGCCATGTTCAAATATTTCAAGCAACACGCTGTCATTGAGAATCTGATTTGTTAAATCGATGGTTGGATACTTGTCGGCGGCTTTGATAAAGGCTGGGGTGTTGGCGTTATCAGTATTGTTAGCATCACGCAGGAGTTGGAAACGCAAATGCACTTCCATGCGCCCCTCAAGATCTTTGGCCTGCAACCGGCCCATGCGAAACTCTACTCCAAGCGCAACGAAAAGCTCTGTGATCTCCTTCAAGGCTTCCTTGTTCGCGCGGTGCTCCGGTTTGAGGGCCTGATACAATCGCGAGATGTCCCGAATGATGTGTCTGAGGACCCGAAGTGAAGCGCATTCAGAAGCGGCGAAGGCACTGAGGATGCTCTCTTTTTGGTCCTTGATGAGTTTTCGTGAACCGCCGTCTGTTTCCATAATGAACGAATCGAAGGCCACCTCGGTCATGGGCCTCACAGAAGTGGTGTGGCCAATGATTTTTTCTTTGGCTTTTAGATATTCTTCATGTTTTTCCTTCAGCTTTTCTTCGTCTGCGATCAAGATGACGCGGAAACCCAGATGATCCAGATACATTGAGATGACACCCAACATCTCTTCCAGACTCATTGTGCTGCGTTCCAAATCATCGAATATAAGCGTTCGATCAGCCTTGATCTGGCGTCTGAGGGCGGCGTTAATCCACCCACCTGCAGACCCTGCAAGTGCCCAAAAGCTGCCTGCCTTATCTGTTGCCTGTTGGATTGCCTCGAGTCCGCGTCCGAATTTGCCCAGATTTGGAGCATATGCGGCAAAAACTTCTGCGTGTGCGTCTTCAGGTGTTCCCACCCCAAAGAGGCTGACGTAGCAACGCTCCTTTTCGGGAATTAGATCTAGCACTTGGTAAGTTTTCCCGACACCCCACGGTCCTGTAATGAGGACTGAATATCCTGGATTGTCTAAGGATTGATAATACGATAGATAAGAAGATAGATGAGAGGTTCCTTTGGCGTCGGACATTGTTTTGCTTCCTCGAATATTGACTATTGACCGTATTACCTCACGTAATGCTGATATCCTGTAATATATGTCTTGAATAAGCCGCATAGACTCTTTTCGGAAAGGTAACACCATTAAAAAGCGACAGTCTTTATATCCCTTCTAGCACACGGTATTGACTGTACACAACGCCCGGCAACCCCATCTGTCTTTTTTGCTCAGCCCCCCCCCTTTCTAGATCTGGGGTGACACGTTGCAAGATTTATGCCTCATGTATCGTCGGCATCCGTGAAACCTTTTCTGCTTCCGTTGCCGGCCCGCGGGCCGCCTGCCACTTTTGGCGGGCTAGCCTTTGTCAGGTGAGCAAGAATACGGGGGGTACCAGCAGCTGTAATGTGACCGCAGATTTCGCACGAAGTCTGAAATTCCTGACACCATGATCCATATCATTGAAAAACTGAATTTTTTCCTTGCTTTCCTTTTTTGTGCAAAGTGAGGGACCTCCTAGCAGAATCCGCCCCGCCAGCGTGGGGTGCTGGCGGGGTGAGGTGGTGTGCGATGTCAGGACGGTTGAGGCGGAAGAGCCCGTTCACGGTTTGCCTTGACCGCCCTGCTGATTGCCTCTTCTCTCTTCGTCATTCGCTCCATCCGGTCCCATGCGGTCGGGAATGTGCGAGATGACGCAGTCCAGCCGGTTGTCCTGGCAGCCGACACGGAAGTGCCTCCACCGGAACTTGATGCCGTCGCATCCGTAGAACGGTTTCTGGCGCCAGTAGCGGCCCTTCCAGTAGTTGACGCAGAGCCGGCGCAGCTTGCTCGGCGAGGCCTTGAAATTGTATCC
>WFZC01000026.1 GCA_015489765.1 Desulfobulbaceae bacterium | reverse complement strand
TATCCAGCCTGGTCAACTCCACGATCCCATAGGTAATGGTGATCGTCTCTCTCGTGCGTGGATTCTTGATGATCTCTTCCCTGCTGCCGATGGGTTTGGTGAAAAAAATTTCATCCATGCAACATTCTGGAGGACAATAGAATGGGTCTTTGTTTAAACATTTTCCGAAAGGGAGTACTTTATCAAGTTCAGAGCCAGGTAGACTCGCATACCCCGGCTTGAAAATAATAAGACCAGTGGGTTGTTCCCTGGCAATGGGATTCATTATGGTCGTGTATGACGGAATAACAAAGATCCCGTTTTCATCGGTCAGGGCCTCCCGGGCGCCGATCTCACTGCTCGAGGGCCCGCCGGGTCCGCCGATGATATCGGTGGTGGAGTAGGTCGCCACAACCACCACCCCTTCAAGGGGTTTTTTGGTCTCGGCATCGATAATCTTGCCCCTGTATTCCGGCTTGTGAAATATAAGCCAGGCATGGCTCGCCTGCGGATGAAAAATGGTCAGGGCAAGGAGGATCAAAATTCCTGTAACAAATTGACGCATTTCTCTCTTTCTGAAACATGAAATCGGATTCATTTATCACGAGTGGATTCAGGCTTACCGGACGATTTTTGTTGACGAAATACGTTTTTTTTCTTCAACTGTTCCAGTTGTTCGGGAGTTAACGTATCCCTGCGTATGGGTTTCTGTACGACGTTTACTATAATCCCTCCGTGAGACTCCCTTACGACCGGTTTACCGCTATAGCCATCGCCTCCCTTGGGATGATCCTGTCCGAGCCTTGAAGCCATGGCAAGGCAACCCTTGTATTTCCCGGCGCATTCTTCTTTGTCCGTCTTTGTTTTCACATGCCGGTTACACCACTGCAAGGTTAATGTGCACTTCTCGGCGGCAACCGCTTTGGGGAGCAACTGCAGCCGGGAGTCGGGCAATAGAAAATTGCAGGCCTCGTCACGCCCGCTCCAGTCATCAAGCCTCGTCAATCCAACGATTCCGCTGGTAATGGTGACCGTCTTTTTTGTGCGTGGATTTATTACGATCTCTTTCCTGTCGCCGATGGGCGAGGAAAAAATCGCATGGGGTTCACATTCCGGTGGGAAATAGGAGGGTTCATCCCTGTTAATGCATGTTGCAAAGGGAAACACTTTATCATATCCCGATCCGGGCAGACTTGAATATCCCGGTTTGAATATGATAAATTTCACTTTCTTTTCATAGGCAACGGGGCTCATATTTGTCGTATATTCCGGAATGACAAAAATTCCGTTCTCATCGGTCAGGGCCTCCCGGGCGCCGATTTCACGGTTTGTTTTCCACCACGGCCCACTGATTACGTCGGCGGTGGAATAGACCGCTGCAACCACCACTCCTGCAAGGGGCTTTCTGGTCTCGGCATCGATGATCTTGCCTCGGTATTCCGGCTTGTGAAAGATCAGCCAGGCATGGCCCGCCGGGGGGTGGAGAAGAGCAATAACACTCAGGATCAGCAGTATCCCGTAACTTCGGCGTATGCTGCCTGTTTGTTGGACGATTTTACGAAGCGCCATGTCAATACCGTTGCGGAATCAAGTCTTTTTTTCCCCGCCACCAGGCCCCAAACAGACGAGGGAATATTCCCTGCCCGGATATCAAGCCTGCTGTACACGTAAAACAGATTACATATTGTATACATGGAAAACTGCTGGTATGAATCAAAATAATACTGTTCATTCTTTTAGTCCACAGTGGGGCAGGTGGATTCCTTTCATGCCGAAATGGAAGTCGGGATCTAAACAGAGTGCATTCCCGGGCTTGCCGGTTAAAAATTCACGATCCGCCATATTCCATCCCTGTCCCTGACAAAGAGGACCTGGAACGAGTACGTCTCACCGTTGCGTACTGTTCGCAGGTCATACACCGCCCGGTTTTCCTGAATGTCCGCCAGAGTGCAACTTCCCATGTCGGTGACGATGGCAGGAAGCATGGTTGACAGAGCGGTAAACTGCTGCCGGTATACATCCCGGTTGTTTATTGTAAAATATCGTATGGCTTCCTCGACATCGCCACCGGTCAGGGCTGTTTTCATTGCCTCCCATTTGGCCTGAAGACGTGTGTCCAGCTCGTCGCGATCAAGGACTTGCACGGCGACTGAATCGGTGTAGGTATTGTTTTCCTCGTCGGTTGCCTGAACAGTGAAGATGTAAAGACCTTTTTCGGTCAAACGGATACGGTGGCTATCGGCACTCGTTTCAAGATACTCGACGGCGCCTGGCCCCTGATCAGAAAGAACCGGCGACTCAAGAGGCAGCAGGGAGGTTCCGATGCGCAACATGGTCTCCAGGGGAGCGTCACCGGAAACCGTGCCGGCATTGATTGTAATATAACGTTCCGCCGGCTGCGGGTTGACGATAACGGTTTCTTCAGCTGTATAGCCTGCGGCATCAGCCGCTTTCACAGTGATGGCATTCGTGTCGGGCAGCGGAGCAACATGGTTGGCGACAAACCGGTCTCCCTCGACAAGGGCTAATATGCCATTGACAGTTATCCCTGTTTCTAAACCCGTCTGGTTCGATACCTCGCCCGTTACCATGACATCCGCTCCGGTAACCGTTTCCCCAACGACCGGCGAGGTGACGGTGATACTGATGGGTGAGGAAACGCTTACGGTAACCGACGAGCTGGTCGTGCCGCCCGGACCGGCGGCGGAAATCGTATAGGTTGTAGTCGCCACGGGGCTCACGACGGTTGAACCCTCTGTGTCAACAGTGCCGATGCCGGGTTCAATGGTACAGGTATCGGCATTGGCGCTGCTCCAGCTCAGAGTAACCGGGTCCCCTGTATAAACATTTTGCTTATCAGCAATCAGGGATACAGAGGGGGCCGGAAAAGAAACGGCGATGCTTTTTCTGGTTACCCCGCCTGGTCCGGTGGCAGTGAGGGTATAGGTGGTATTCACCGCGGGGGTTACCTGCACGGACCCGTTGACAGGAACCGAACCGATACCGGGTTCGATACTGCAACTGTCGGCCCAGCTGGTTGTCCAGGTAAGGGTAGCTGCATCTCCGGGTTCACCCAACATCTGCGGATTAGCTGTAAACTCGGTCGGCGGAGGCGGATAGCTCACATGAACAGTAGTTGCGGCGGTGGATGTGCCGCCGGGACCGGTCGCGGTAATCGTATATGTAGTGGTCTGTTCCGGGGAAACGGCAACGGAACCATCGTCTGTTACTGTTCCGATACCGGGCGTGATGGTCACCGTATCGGCAAAGGCTGTATCCCAGATGAGGTTTGTACTGGCACCGACCATGATATCTTCCGAATTTGCCTTGAATGACAGTGGCGGTTCCGGATAAATGACGCTAACGCTCACCTCGTCGGATGCCGTGCCTCCGGGACCTGTAACGGTGACGGCATAGGTCGTTGTTTCACTCGGCTCAACCTGTCTCCAGCCATATGGCGGCACGCTACCTATGCCTTGATTGAATTCCGCTGATGTCGCATTAGTTGAGCTCCAGTTTAAGTTAACCGGTATGATATGCTCGTCATATCCCCATTGACTGTAACCGTCGGTGTTGTCATAATGTGGACGATAATCGACCACCATAGGTTCAGCCGTGAGGTCAACAGTAGGCGGCAGATAGACTACAGTAACGATTTCAGAGGCCGTAGCCGTTCCTCCCGGGCCATAGGCGGTAATTGTATAAGTTGTTGTTTCACCGGGCCGCACATCAACTGTACCGCTGGGTTCAACAGTGCCGATGCCGGGTTCAATAATACAATAGTCGGCCTTGGTGGCGCACCAGCTGAGGGTTGAATAATCCTGGTCACCGTGACCATTGCCTCCGCCCTCACCCTCTCCACCTGGTGCTGCGGCGGCAGGTCTGGCAAAGATAAACTTCTCCGCAATATTTTTTAAACAATCAAGTCCTTGAGCCAGAAAAAATCCGGCCGAGAACTCTTTCTTCTTCTTTCCCGGAGCATTACTTAGAAGGTCTCCGCCACCACCTGAACCATCTCCGCCAAAGTAGATAGTGGTTGGAGATGCCGTAAGTGTTACGGTTGGCGGCAAGGCAGTCACTGTAATGAGATACGCCTGACTGTCGCTCAATCCGTTGCCGTCGTTAACATTCACAACGACTTCAACCTCTCCGGTTTCAGTGGGGATCCAGCTGATTTTTCCGGTAGCTCCGTCTATTGCCATGCCCTCTGGATAGGTATTCAGACTGTAGGTCAGGGTGTTATTATTTGGATCTGCCGCCAGTACTGTGTACTCGTACGGGAAACCTGAAAATGCTTGTGTAACCGGATGAGAATAAATAATCGGTTGACGATTCAGGCGGGCCGTTGAACGGGATTGAGGCGGACAGGAGGCAACGATATTGGAATAACCGGTAACGCCGGAATCACTGATGGCTGCTACCGCATACAGATAGCTTGTTTCATTGACCACATCGTAGTCAAGATAGGTTGAATAGGTTGAGGTGGTGTCGGCAATCTTTGTAAAAGAAAACGGATCGCTTGCCATTGTCCTGTAAATATCGTAACGCAGAGTGCCGGGGATGTGGGGCCAGGTTAATTGAATTTTACCTCGTTTGGCTCTTGGAGTTATAGAAAATGCTGGTGCAACCTCGATTTCAACGGTGTCGATTTCGGAACTCTCCGGACACCCTACGCCTTGAAGTGAGACTGTGTAGAATCCTTGAGGAATGACAACAGAGGGACTGGGCCCTGTGATAGTGCCGAATGGACCGTACCATTCATGAACAAAAGGATCTCCATCGTTATCGTAGGATTCCGTACCGTCGAGAGTGACAACAGATGATAACAGAAGGTTTTTTGAAACGTTTTGGTTGTCACCGGCATCGGCGACAGGAGGAGCAGTCAATGCTGTAGACGGGAGCAGGATAAACAGGCCAGATGTAATCAATGCCAAAGTGAGGCAAAACATCCTGCTCATTCGATGGTCGGCTTGACCTGCTGAGCTTTGGGGTTGGTTCACCGAGTCAATAGATATTTGCCCTGAAAACATTTCTCTCTCCTGTTTGAAATGTAACTCTATGCTTCTGCTTATTGATTGGAGTCACAGATTCAATTGCTGCTGCCTTTGTTTTTGAAACGAATACCGACTGCTCCGATTAAGCCTGTTCCAAAAAGAAGAATTGTGGCTGGTTCGGGTACGGGAGATGGGGAAGATTGGATCTCCAAACTGCTGGAAAAATAATGTATGCCGGAAGGGTCAACTTGAGCCAGGTAAAAGTTCTGCGGTACTTCTTCAGACAACGTCAGGGTGATCAAGGCTGTTTCTCCTACCGACAATGTAAAGTCCCATCCCATGGCAAAGGACACATCATCTTCCGATCCTTGGGGGACACCGTTTAAATTATCCAAGTTACCAGCCAGCAGGTTGTCATAGATATCGCCGAAAACCCAGCCAGGTTCATAGATTTCCCAGCTTTGTCCATCTGCAGGCGCAGAGTGGACCTCTCCGTACTCATTAAAATAGGTGTTGGTGCCCTCGACAATTTCATGGTCAAAAAATGCCTGAAACGAATAGGCTCCTGCCGCATCATAATTCAAGGTTATATTACCCAGTCCTGTGTTCCAGTCGAAAGAATCGGTATTAAAATGCCCCGGAAGCGCATTGGTACTGGTATCCGCGGCAGAAAACACGGTTCCGTTATCATTGAATGCCCAGTCCACTAACAATGGACTGGCCCATGTCGGTGATCCCAAGAAGAGAATAAGGATAATGGTAGTTGAAAAAACTTGCTTCTTTTTCATGGCTTTCCCTGACTCAATTGATTTTGCAGATAATAAAATGGTGACATCTTTGTCTCAACAAAAAGACAAAATCTGTATATTTTTCATGAAAAATTCTTGAAAAAACAGAGCGCCCATGGCCAATTGTCCCTCTATAGCAACGGGGGGGGGGGATA
>WFZC01000025.1 GCA_015489765.1 Desulfobulbaceae bacterium | reverse complement strand
GTCCTGAGCAAAATACAGGCTACGGAGTTCAAGACTCCAAGCCACACTTTTTTTCAATTAAATGAGTTGCCGACAGGGGCGAAAAGCATTTTGAAAAAGCTCGCAACTCCTCAACCGCACAAGGTTTTTGGCATAAACAATATCTAAAATAGTAGTGCAATAACGTAGGCACACGCGAAAAAATGTCCCCCTTGTCAGGCCGCGCTATATCAGGCTTTGCGACGAGGTGCTGATTTCAGGCCGAAAACCCAAGCTCAACAGTAGCAGTTGCGGATATTGCTGATAATTTATGTAAATTATTCAATATTTGTTCTCCACCAATTCGATCAATAAAATTTTTTGTACTTACCTGAAGATCAAATAACCACCAAGGATCCACCACCAGCAACGGGTTATTCCACCCATATGTGGTGTAGCCCGGGGAACAGGAAACATCCAGATCATGCCCGGTTCCGGGCCGGGGTGTTCTGCAGCACGTAGCTGATCATCTGGCTCGGTGAGAGTTTGACCGAAGAGGGGCCGGAGCGGATATAAAATTCTTCATTCTTGCCGATTTTCAAAAAGACCGGCCGGCCGGCCCGGACAACGTCGATCATCAGCACATCTTTTTCTTCACTGCTCAATAAGGAGATGGTGACAAAACCGGAAAATTCCGCCCCTATATGCTGGTTGATCAGGTTCTTGATATGGAGCAGGCAGCGGTCATGGTTTGCAAATCCATCGGCATCAAGGCCGATGATACGCCCGCTGTCGTCAACACCTATCAGCAGGGTACCGCCCTTTGAATTCATAAAGGCGACCACTGACTTGAGCCAGGCAAATTCTATTTCCTTGCCCCGTTTTCCGCTTTTAAGATTGGTCCGGACCGTTGACTTGAATTCAACCGCTGCCCCTTCTCCCTGGTTGATAAGTCCATGCAGACGGACGACGGGATCAATCTCCATCTGCTCGCCCTGCCCGAATCCGCCGTTTTTCCAGATCATAAAGAGCAACAGCACGCCGCCTGCGGTTGCGACCAGAAAATCGGTGAGATCAATCCGAAACAGGGTGTTGTGCAGATTCGTCAGCAACTCTTTTTCCGGCGCCGCCACCCCTATCCAGAATATCGATCGGCCCTGGACCAGCGGCTGCAGGGAACCAAGCCACTGGTGCGAGCCAGAGGAAAAGCGGATGGTTTCCAGAACGGGCCGGCCGGCCTCTTTCCAGGTATTGACAAGGGCGGCAAGCAGTTTGTCCGTCTCAATGGCGCCTTCTTTTCCAACTGCCTCGTTTGCAGGAAGAATTGAATTTTCCGCGGCATTGACAAGAAATATTATTCCACGATTGTTGCCCTGGTCGTGATGCATCAACTGTTGAATCTGTTCCAGGGATATATCAATGCCAAAGACATAAAAGGAATTTTTCTTTGCCGGCCTGTCCCAGGAAACACTGGCGGTGATCCCTTTTTTTCCGGTCTCTTTAAAAGAATACAGAGATGTCCAGAAAATCTTTCCATCACGGGTATGATGAAACCATGGTCGTTTTCGCGGGTCATAGCGGGTGGATTTTTCATGGCCGGCAAGACTTTTTTCAGGCTGTTTCCAGGTGGTATATACAGCCATGGCGCCCCGGCCTTCAGGTTGCGTAATCCTGGTCAGCCAATGATCATCTTTGTGGAGCAAAAAGTATTCCCAACCGCTGTTATCGGCCAGCAATACGCCGGAAATGCGTTTTTGTTTGTTGATAAAGGGAAAAAATTTTTTATTGAGCGAGATGGTGTCCCTGGAATCAAGGACGCCGTTTTTGCCCCAGTCCCGGACAATGGTGAGCTTTTCTTCAATGGCGCTGAAAAAACTGCGTAAGCCGCCAAGCTCGTTGCTGTTTATCTCCTGGAGCATGGAAGAGGCGACATCGGACTTGACCCGCAGATATTGATAGAGATTCAGGCAGAAGAGAATAAGAAGAAATCCGGCCAGGGACAGGGCCAGGGACATAAACAGTGATTTCTTCCGTGTCGGCGGTGTCGGTAAATGCATGGCAATACGATGGCAAAAGAGATCTCAGGTTCAGGCCTTTGTCCCAAAAAACTTTGTTCCCGGCAAAAACAGTTAGCGATTGTTGTACACGGACCGATAAAAGGGGACCCAGTGAATAATCATCTGCTGCAGTTTACCGGAGTCGTGCAAATTCTTCAAATAACCGTTGGCAGCCTGGACAAGCTCTTGATCATCCTTTCGTATGCCCCAGGCAAGGTATTCGCGACTGAGCGGAACGGTGACCGGGACAAGCCCCTTGTCGGCATATTTGGCGCCAAGATAACAATTCATCGGCAGGTCATAGACAAAGGCGTCGATTGTCCTGTTAAATAATGCCTGCACGCCGTGGTCCGCATCCTTGAAATGAAGAACCGCTCCCTTGGCCTTGTTCCGAAGTATCAGCAGGTCTCCGGTGGTGGCTTCTACCGTGCCGACCCTGACAACCGGACTTAACAGATCGGTCAGGCCATCACTGAATTTACTCACATCCCGCAGACGTACCAGGGCGATCTGGCCGGTGACCATGTAGGGGTCTGAAAAGGAAATCCGATAATCCCGGGCCCGGGTAACGGACATTGCCGACATAATGATGTCGGTTTTACCGGCAAGAAGGGCCGGAATCTGTTCGGACCAGGGAAGTTCAACAAAGACAAGCCTGCGATGGGTATATTTGGCAAGTCCTTTGGCAAAATCAGCTTCCAGCCCGGCAACGCGGCCATGGTCATGGAAGGCCATGGGCCGGGCATCGGCGGAAATGCCCACCCGGAGAACAGGCTGTCGGGTGTCCTTGCCGTCCGCGTTGTTTACGGTATGGGGCATCACGCAACCGGTGAGCAACAGACAGCAGCCGATAACAAAGAAAAGAGTTTTTTTCATAGCAGGGGTATTTGGTAAAAAAAATTTTTAATGGTAAAGGGGTAGCTTAGAGAAGATTGTACTTTTTCAGGGCTGTTTCGGAGCAAGAGTTGCCATGTACGCGCCGATTTTTTCACTCAACATGGCAATTGCCGATGAGGCCGCGGTAACATAGCCGCTATAATCGCCACTGGTCACTGGTACGGTTGCGGAAAAAGTTCGATGCGCCAGCACCTGTTTTTTATGATTATCACTCAACGTCCAGATGCCCGTACAGGTAAAGCCCCTTTGCAGGTCACCGTCAAAGCGGGTCAGGTTCACCTCAAGCAGCATGTCCGGTTTGGCAAAACGGGGGCCTGGAAAGGTGAAAACGGTATCTATTATCTTTTGGCGGCGGATATCTTCCGCCAGGACCCTGGTGAGCTGTTCCTGCAGGGAACCGGCCCAGAGATGGGTTGCCGCTGGTTGTAATGCAGGCAGAGAGGGACGAAGCAGAAGGGCGGGCCTTTCGTTTATCGAAGGCAGCCCAACCGACATCAGCATGAGGGATTGCTTGAGAACAACATGGTGTCCAGCCGGAGCGTGGTACGGGGTGGAGTAGAGGGCGTACTCATGGATGGCAGGGGTAGAGCCGATACAACCGGAAAGCAGCACCAGGGAAAGGCCCAGGGTGGTGAAAAATCCATTGCGCGTCCGGAGTAAAAAATATTTCATTGCCGGTTTTCCTTTCTGCCGGTAAGCAGGGCGTTTGGATGCCGCTGCAGATAATCGGAGAGTTGGGAGACGGAACGGGCGGTTTTCGAAATATCCCGCAGCGTTGTCTGGAGTTCATATTGCAGGGGCGAACCGCTGTCCGTGAGTTGGGCAAGATTATCGGCAACAGTTAATAATCTGTCCAGGGTCTCGTTCATCTTCACAAAACTGGTCTGCAGTTGTTTGAGAAGTGGGGAAACATTGGCGCCTGTTTTTTCGATCACCCTCTGGGTACTGGTGGCCAGCTCGGAGATATCGGCAAGGGTTTTGGTAAGATCATGCGCAAGGCCCGGCACCTGTTCTTCAAAGCTTGCAGCCAACTTGTCCAGACGGACCAGGGTGGAATTGAACTGGGGGATGGTCTTTTTCAGCTCCTTTGAAGACAGGATATGATTGATCCTGTCCAGGGCTGAAACAGTTTTGTCGATCATGTCCTTAAGCGGCAGATTTTCCAGGGTCTGGGTGAACTGCTCAAGCCCTGAGGGCAGGGTGGGAATCTCTATGTATTGCTGCTGATCTCCATAAAACCTGGCCGTGGTTTCCGGGGCAAAGGCAAATTCAATATAGAGTTTACCGGTGACGATGGAACTCATTTTCAGTTTGGCCCGTAATCCCCGCCGGATAAGACTTTTAAAAAACTCTTCCGGGGTGTCAAAACCGGCCTCCCTGTAGTGGGTGGTGCCGGTGGAGGTCTGTTCCTGGATGTCAATATAGACCGGAATGGTATAACGATTTTTCTGCTGGTTGAAATCAATGGCAATCTTTCCGACCTTGCCTATGGTCACCCCGCGATAGGTTACGGGAGCACCGATATCCAATCCATGCAGGGAACCTTGGAAATAAAGAACGCAGCGATAGGTCTTTTCATTGAAGCGCAGGTTGCCAACGGT
>WFZC01000024.1 GCA_015489765.1 Desulfobulbaceae bacterium | reverse complement strand
AAAACTTCGATCTACTGCGTCGTGTATCCTGTGGCGATTCTCGACATACTACATGTATAGTCAAGACCCGCCACAGAACACTACTCCTTGTATATCTGTGTTTTTACTTAGCCATCTTTAAGCATTGTCTGGACTTTTTACGAGTTCATCACTATTGACACGGGGATGAAGAATTTTTTCCCCTCGTCTCCGTGTCTATTGTTTCAAAAAGTTGAAAGATTATTCCGCCGATGTATCCGGAGTTGCCTGTCCCTGGTAGGCCGGATTGGCGCGCCAGTTGCTATACGTGCCGGGCCTTGTCGTATTATACATTCCCCGGTGCATCCCGTTGTAGTTCATCATGCCCCTGTTTCCATACCTCATTCCCCATCCGTTCATGCCGGAGTTCATGGGGCAGCCCGCTCCCCAGTATCCAGACTGTTGAACCCGGTTGTATCCGCCATGTCCGCCATTGTGCCCTCCTCTGTATTGATGGGCAAGGGCTGCGGTTGCGAAAAGGGCCAGGCCAACAGTGGCAAATAATGCGATTTTCTTCATTGTGTGTCTCCTTGGTGGATGTTTGTTGTTTGTGATCATTGTGATCATCGTTGTTGGTTGCCTCTTACATAGCAGGGGGTGTGCCGGATGTGAAAAAAACTGAGGTTTTTTTAATAAATACCTTTGATTTTAATGAGATAAAGAAGAGGTTCCTGGCTGGATGCATCATGTCGACAACAGATGAGGTGCCTTAAAAAAAGGCAGCCGGTTCCGATGCCCGTTGTCGTATTGTCTTATTTTTCGACAACACCAGGGGGATACAAGTGGAATGTCGGCTTTGGGGTGGACAGATTGGGGGGGCGTTTCCGGAAAAAAATCGAAAAGGAACTTGGTATTCGATCTTGAACACAAAAAAGCAAGATCGGCCGGGAAAGAAAAATAGATGGCCCTTTTTATCCGAAAATAGTCCACGGAGCTGTGTCCTTTAGGACTGTTCTCATCATTTGTTGTGGCCGGGACGGTAAATTATGGTCCCGCCATGCTGGTTTATCCGAAAATCATCCACTGAGGACATGGCTGCCTATGCCGGAGTCGGAGATTTTCATTGTTTGCTGTCGTCAGCCAATCTGGTCCAGCCAGCTGGTTTATCCCTTTCTCAGGCAAACAACCAGGGAGCTGGTATAGCCCAGATGTACTTTTCCAGCCGCTTACACTGTGAACCGTTATAGATAAGCAATCCCAGGGAGTTCTCTGACTCATGTACATATTTTTTCAGATGACGGATATCTTTTGGATGAATGTTTTCCGCCTGTTTTACTTCCAGAAAAAATGTTATTTTGCCATTAAGTGACGAGAGGAGGCCGTCAGTCTCTACTCCCGTGGCGGTTCGGGCAAAATACAATTTTTCTTCAATTCCGTGGAAACTCAGGATTTTTTTTACCTCGGCAAGAATTGTATTCTCAAATAGCTGGCCGGAATTGCCAGAAAAATCTCCAAGTATTGAACGAAGCACTCCGGTATCATAGAAAAAATATTTGGACATCTTCATCATCCGTTTCCCCGGATTCACATGGTACGGTCTGGTCTGCCAGGCAATGAATAACTGTTTGTATTGTCCCGTTTTTCGACAACAGGGGATGCTTCCGGCAGTTGGCGTTAATTCTCTCTATCGGTTTGCACCGGCCTTTCCAGAAGGCAGCAGACCATATTTTTCTCTGAGTTGATACAGGCGCGCTCTTGACAGATTGGAGATCTCGCAGGCTGTTTTTATCTTGCCATCGCAGTGTGTCATTAATTCTTTGATGTACTGTTTTTCACAGTGTTTTTTATATTCCTTCCAGGATGGCAGAGTACCGCCCCCGGTTGAATCGGCGATATTGATCTTTGCTGCCTGCTGGACAAAATCGGCCCGGGCGTGCCGGATTCTGAAATGTTTGGGCAGGTGATTGGCAAAAAGTGTATTTTGTTGAATGGTTGTGGCAAAGACCTGTTCCAGGGTCTGCTGCAGTTGCCTGACATTTCCCGGCCAGTCATATTCTTCAAGATGTTCAATAAATTCCGGAGAAATAATTTTGGGCGGCAATCGTAATCGTTTGCAGAGGCGGTTGATGAAGTGCCGGGTCAACAGGGCGATATCCTCTTTACGCTCTGCAAGAGATGGTATGTGGAGTGTGAATGCCTGCAGACGGTAATAGAGGTCGCTGCGAAACAGGCCCTGGGCAATACTTTCTTCAATATTGCGGTTGGTGGCAGCAATAAGACGAAAATCGCTTCGTTCCTCCTTGAGAGAACCTATGGGACGAAACGACTGTTCCTGCAGGACCCGAAGAAAAACCTTCTGCAAATGTAACGGTAATTCACCGACTTCGTCAAGGAAGAGTGTTCCGCCGTCGGCGAGCCGGATAAGGCCTTCCCGTTGTTGTTCCGCTCCGGTAAAGGCCCCCTTTACATACCCAAACAGGGTACTCTCGATGAGGTTTTCCGGCAGGGCTGCACAATCGACAATAATAAAATTATGGGCCGCCCGTCGAGAGTTTTTATGAATGGCTTTGGCAAAGAGTTCCTTGCCAGTACCTGTCTCGCCGGTGATCAGAACAGAGGCATCTGATGCCGCCGCCTGGGCCACCAGATCAAGGCATTGATTCAGTTTGGGACTGTTTCCTATTATATGATCTCTGTGCAGATGGATAGGGCGAGCTGCTTTGTTTTTTTCGGCCCTGTACTGTAAGGCCCTGGTGGCAAGGAGACGAAGGTCCTTGATCAGGTCGCCTCCCTTGCATATATAGGCCCAGGCACCGCTTAAAATGGCTTGTTCCGCCCCGTCCGAGGCCCCCTTGCCGGTAATAATGATAACCTCCGGTTTTGAATCAACCGTTTTGAAGTCTTCTATACTGGCCAATCCGTTGCCGTCCGGCATCTCGACATCCAGAAAAATCAGGTCGTAGTTCTCTTGATCGGCCCTGGCAAGCCCTTCTTTTAATGTTAAGGCGCCATCAACCTGATACCCTGCATGTCTGAGCAATCTTACCAGCGTGTCGAGTAGCAATTCCTCATCATCAACCACTAATATCCTGTCCATGATGCCCTCCTTTGGCGGGACTGAATGTACGCTGCAATTTTTTTGAGATATCAAAATAACTACCCGAAAAGAAAGGGGTGATAACTATGGATTATTGTTCAGATGTTATCGGATTGTAGTCAGATGGATCGTCAATGGTCAAGAAAAAATGTTTAATAAAGTATCTATCGGTTAGTTTTGTTTACATTGGGGTAGATTGGGCTGGCTTTCCGTGTTGTGCTTATTGGGGTGTTTTTCCGTTGTTACGATGCGGTCGTCCTCGGTGGCTGATGGCTGGCATGCTTCATGCTATGCAAGGATTGAACAGGTAGGTATTTCTTGGAACCTGTGATCAGGTGATGTCGGCTTGGCCAAAAAAACGGGCATCGTTGTTGATCAGTTTTTTATTCATTTAACCCGCATACAGCGTGATCCGGAAACGATATGCATATATTTTATTATGCGGCTGCCAAATCTGCGGCAAGTGATCGGTATATAAGAAAATTGCGGGCCATGCCCGGCCTTGAAGAGGTAATTGTCCTGCCGGAGGGGGAGATGTTTAAAACATCTCTTGCCATTCAGCTTCGTTGTGGGGACCTAATCATATTTTATGCGGCCAATGAAGAAGAACTGGTGGAATTGCTCCGGCTCCGTGAGGATTGCAAAGAGTTTCGGATTATTGTTGTTCTGAGAAACTGTGGTAATCATAGTGTTCGGCAGGCGCATCTTTTGCGGCCATGCTATATCTCCTGCAATGATAATACAACGGAAGAGATTGAGAGTGTTATCCAAAAGTTGACGGAAGCCAAACGCCCCTATGATGCGTTTTGGCAGGAATGGATAGTTTTGTAGACGTCCGGTGGTCGGATGAAAACATGACAACGCGTGGAAAAAAGGAAAAAAACAGTTTTATGAAAAAAATATTTACCATCAAAAACATAGGCCCTCGTACCCTTCTCCCTGTTATCATTATCACCATCATATTTTCGGTTGTTCTTTATCTGGTGGCCAATTCCAAGGTACAGGGGATCATAGAAGGCAATCTCATTAAAATTGCGGAAAATAAAGTAACCTCCATCCGGTTGGCTGAAAAGCGTCTCACTGCTGACCTGCTTGCCATTGCGTCATTGTTCAGTCGGGACCAATTCGTCCTTGATGCCTATGCAATAGCCCACAAGGGCAATATAAACGATGCGCACGATCCCTATCTGCAGCAGGCAAGGGAGCGGGTGTTGTCCTATTTTTCCACCATTGAACAGGGGTATAAAGATGTCCATAACGGAAAAGAACTGCGCCTGCATTTTCATCTTCCCTCGGCGCACAGTCTGATCAGATTATGGAGGAAAAAACAGGCAACAAGTGATGATCTGAGCGGTTTTCGCACCACAATAACAACTATCAGCCGGGGCGGGCATGCGCCTATCACCGGTATTGAAATAGGGCGTGGAGGCTTTGCCCTGCGGGGAATCGCCCCTGTTATTGCCAGCAATGGTCATTATCTCGGATCTGTAGAGATGCTCTCTTCCTATGAACCTCTTGTTCGGAGTTCTGTTGACGAAAAAGGAGAATATTTAAGTGTGTATATGGACAAGAGGTATCTTTCCGTTGCCACCAAACTTAAGGACCACAAAGTACTGGGTGATAAATATGTATATATTTTTTCCACCGGAGAGGAGGTGACCGATGGCTTGATTACTCCGGAAATGCTCGATTCCGGCCATAACGGTGTATATCATGCCGGGATCGGAAATTATTTTGTCACCCTGTTTCCAATCAAGGATTTCAGTGGCACAACCATTGGCGTGATGGCCTATACCTATAATGCCTCCAGGGATTACGCCATTCTGCACAATTTGAAAATGTCGATCCTGGGCCTTTGTCTTGCTCTTTTTGCCGCCATTCTTGTTCCCCTGTTCATCGGCATTCGGTTTATCACCAGTTCCGTCAATCGCACTGCCGGAATGTTAAAGGAGATAGCTGACGGCAATGGTGACCTGACGAAAAGACTTGTGGTGGAAAAAGAGGATGAAATCGGGGTGATGGCCGGATATTTCAACAAATTTCTTGATCAGATCCAGGGCATTGTCAAGCAGGTGATCGGTAATGCCACGTCCATTGATGAGGCGTCCCATCAGCTGGCCGAGCTGGCATCGAATATGTCGTCCACTGCCGATGATACCTCCGAAAGGTCAGAGATGGTAGCCGCGGCCACCGAAGAGTTGAACAGTAATTTTACCAATGTTGCCGCGGCAATGGAACAATCCGCAACCAATTTGTCCATAGTTGCCGATTCTTCCCGGGGAATGACAACCACCATAAATGATATTGCGGATAAAGTTGAAAAAACCAGGGCTATTGCCGGCAATGCGGTCACCAGGGCTGCTGAGGCGACAAAACAGATGCAGGCCCTTGGCCTATCCGCCGTTGGTATTGGCCGGGTACTCGAGGCGATCGCGGAGATTTCCGATCAGGTCAACCTGTTGGCATTGAACGCAACCATTGAAGCGGCCCGGGCCGGTGAAGCCGGCAAGGGATTTGCCGTGGTTGCCAACGAGATCAAAGACCTGGCCAAGCAGACTTCCGAAGCAACCGATGAGATCAAGGAAAAAATTACTGATATCCAGGGCAATACAGACAATGCCTCGGCCAGTATCGTGGACATATCAACAATCATCAGCAATATTAATGAAATGATTGGGTCAATGTCCAAGGCTGTCGAGGATCAGGCCTTGGCAACCAAAGAAATATCGACCAATATCAACCAGGCGTCCGAGGGCATTCAGGAGGTGAATGAAAATATCAACCAGGGCGCCGGTGTCCTTGGTGAGGTGAGCCGGGATATTCATGGGGTCAGCGATGCCGCCGCCGCCATAACAACCGACAGCGACCGGGTAAGGGAAAACGCACAGGAGTTGAGTGGCATGGCTGGCCGGCTCAACAGGACGGTCGGTAAGTTCAAAGTGTAAGAGGCGCTGTTCGGTTGTTAAAGAGATGATGGTACAATGTGGGAGAAGCCTGGTGGCGCCTGAGACTAATGGACAAGCACCTGGAACAATAACAGGGATATTCCTGGCCCTGTTATTGTGTCTTCTTTCCGGCTGCAATCCTGTTGAGCATCCATTTCAGGATGAATTTGGAAAAAAAGAGTTGCTTGTCTATTGCGGGGCAACCATGACCCGGCCGATCATGGAGTTGGCTGCTCTTATGGAACAGCGTCATGATTGCGCTGTCAGAATAAGCTACGGGGCTTCATCCTATTTGCAGAAATCCATAGAGGTCAACCGGATCGGAGATCTGTTTTTGCCAGGCAATACCAGCTATCTTCAACCTTTGGAGGCCAGCGGAATCATTACCGCGCGTGTGGATGTCGGGTATATGGAACTTGCCCTGTTTGTGCGTAAGGGGAATCCAAAGAAGGTCAGGCCTGATCTGCGGGAGCTGTTGCGGCATGATTTGAAAACAGCCATTGGACTGCCGGAAGCCGGCTCCGTGGGCAGGGAAACACGGTATCTGCTCAATCGTCTTGATATATATCGGTCAGTAGTGAAAAAAGCGGATCATTTTGGCACGGATTCCCGCGATTTGGTGAATGGCCTGCGTCACGGCATTGCTGATGTTGTGTTGAACTGGCGGGCGGTTCTTCATCAAGGAGACAACGAGAAGGTTGTGCAAGAGCTTCGTCTGCCCAGACAGCAGACAAGAAAGCAAAAGATTGCCATCGGAATGTTGGCCTATTCAAGACATCCGGAGCTCGCCCGCCAATTTCTTGCCCTGGCAGGTTCCGATGCCGGCAGAGAAATATTTTGCCGCTATGGGTTTTAACAATTTTTTCAATCGATCCATTCCCGCTCAGGTGCAATTTCTGGTCGGCCTGTTTCTCCTCGGCATGATAGGGCTTGCCGCCATGCACAAATATGAAGTTGTGCGGGACGGGTATCTGCAGCAGCTTACGGCCAATGATCAGGTAAAGGTTGAACTTGGCTATGTGGCGCGCGAGCTGGTGCAGGAGCTGCATATCCAGTTTGACAAGTTATTTCTCACTCGCTGCCAAAAGAATTTTCAAATAGGGAAAAAACAGATTGATAAAAAACTCGATGACCTGGAAAAACTGCTGGACGTTATCCAGCACGGGGGGAGCTATACCCGGCATTACCGGGTCAATCAGGAGGAAAAGGACCTGATTTCCAGGACCCTGTCCTATCACAATTATTTTCCGGGACGGATCAACCTTGGCGTCATAGAAATTCGCACGAAAATCGCCCTTCTCAGGGAAATGCTTGATAGCATAATCCTTCCGCAATCCAATACTTTTTCTGAAAAAACTGTATCTGCGGAATCCGCGGATGGCGCAGATACAGGGGTTGCTGCCACGTTACGGAAGTATAAACAGATAGAACCTTTTTTCCTGCGTCTTGTCGGAAATACCAACAGGATTTTTCTTGATGGACAACGGGAGATGTTGCGTATCAGAAAGGTGCAGCAAGATTCCAGAAGCTCTTCCTCCCGTGGCATGTTTTTGGGAATTTTTTTTGTTTCGGTTGTGTTTCTGTTGCGGGCCCGACATGCCTTGCGCGAAATCAGGCGTATCATTGCCCGGGAAGAACAGAGTCGGCACAAACTCAATACGCTCAATAACCAGCTTGAAGAGCGGATTGCCCGGCGGACTATCCGTCTGGAAGAGGAAATAAGAACCCGCCGGCAGGCTGAGGCAGAGCAGCGGCGACAGGCCCATTTCCTTCAGTCTGTTATGGATGCCTTGAGTCATCCTTTTTATGTCATTGATATTGATACCTATGAGGTCATTGTCCATAACAGGGCAGCCCGCGAGATCAATCCCGGCAGGACGGATCTGTGTTTTCGCATGTCCCATCGACGGCAGACCCCCTGCAGTGGCACAAAACATCAATGTCCCCTGCAACAGGTAAAGGCAACCGGCCGTCCTGTGTGCATGGAGCATATTCACTATGATAAATGCGGTCGGGAAATTGTTGTTGAGGTTCATGGATATCCGATTTTTGACGCCAACGGCAAACTGGCGCAGATGATCGAATACAGTCTGGATATCACCAAGCGAAAACTCGCCGAAGCAGAACTTGCCGCATTAAACAGAAATCTTGAACAACTGGTTTGCGAGCGGACGGAAAGTCTTGAACGGGAGATAGCTGAACGGGAAAAGTTTCAACTGGTGGTGGAGCAGAATCCATGTTCCATCATTATTACCGATACCAACGCAATTATTGAATATGTGAATCGGGAAGCGGAAAAGATTTCCGGATATGACCGCAGTGAGCTGATAGGGCATAATCCATCCATGCTCGCAAGCGGGCTGGTTGCGCAGGTAACCTATCAGGACCTTTGGGCAACATTGACAAGAGAAGAGGTCTGGCACGGCGAGTTCATTAACCGGTCAAAGAAAGGCGAGATATACACGGAAAATGTCCTGGTTGCGCCGTTGAAAAACAGCAGGGGAATCGTCACCCATTATGTAAGTATCAAGGAAAATATTTCCGAGTTGAAACAGGCCTGGGAAAAGGCGGAAGCGGCAAATCGGGCTAAGACGGAATTCCTTTCCCGGATGAGTCATGAACTGAGAACCCCCCTCAATGCCATTAACGGCTTTTCCGAACTCCTGCTTCAAAAACACAGTAACAATCCTCTCAGTGATCAGCAAACCGGGCAGCTTCTGAAAATACATACGGCAGGCCGGCATTTACTGGAGCTCATCAATGAGATCCTTGAACTTTCCCGGATCGAGTCTGGACGCATCCGGTTGTCGTCGGAACCGGTATCAGCGGCTGATACGATAAGGGACTGTGTTGCCCTCATGCTTCCCCTTGCCAAACGGGCCCAGGTTGCCATCAAGGTTGACGAAGCATCTCTAAGCCAGTCTCCCCGGATACTGGTTGATTTGACCAAGTTTAAGCAGGTATTGATCAACCTTCTTTCCAATGCCGTCAAATATAATCATCCCCAGGGAACTGTGTCCATATCCTGCCGGGAACAGGAGGATATGTTGTGCATTGAAGTTGTTGATACCGGAATCGGCATTGATCCCCGGTCAATTGATGATCTTTTTGTCGCCTTTGCCCGCCTTGGCCATGAGAATTCGGAAATAGAGGGGACAGGTATTGGACTGACCATTACCAAGCAACTTGTTGAGCGGATGGGTGGTTTTCTCGAGGTCGAGAGTTCACCTGGTTCCGGTAGTGTTTTCAGGGTATTTTTACCGGCCGTGAAGGCCGAAGCCATTGCCGATCCGAATGAGCAGGGCCGGCTGGTGGCTGCTGAACAGTTCCAGGGGCCAGCGACTCTGCTCTATATTGAGGATAATGTCTGCAATATTCAACTGTTGAAAAGTATAATCCGGCGTTGGCCGGGATTTACTCTTATAGTACGGAAAAATGCGGAAAAGGGTCTTGAAGCAGCCACTCTGTTGAAACCGGATCTTATCCTCATGGATTTGCATTTGCCGGGCATGAGTGGAAAAGAGGCCTTTCTCGAATTGCGGAAAAATCCGGATACGGCCAATATTCCCGTGATCGCCCTGAGTGCGGATGCCATGCAGAAAACCATTGACGAGTGTCTGCAGCTTGGTTTTTCTGCCTATCTCACAAAACCTTTTGGTCTTAATGATCTGTGGATGGAAATTCAAAAGTGTCTGAATCCTGCAAAGTAATAATCATCATGAAGGCCTGGGAGTTATGAAAGACAAGATACGGCAGTCCCGAATTCTGATTGTGGATGACAATGCGGCTAATATAGCCTTGCTGGAAAATATTCTTGAAGTGGAAGGATTTGATGATATTACATCCACAACAGATCCCTGTTCTGTTGTTTCGTTATGTGTAAACGGCAACTATGACCTTCTGCTGCTTGATATTCGTATGCCGCGCATGAGCGGTCTTGATATCATGCGGGAGCTGGTCCCCCGTATCACTCCGGAAAACTATTTCCCGATAATTGTCCTGACTGCCCAATTGGACGAGGAAACCCGGCGGCAGGCATTGTCCCTTGGGGCAAAGGATTTTCTGACCAAGCCGTTTGAACTCTGGGAGGCGGTCCTCAGAATTGAAAACCAGTTGGAAACACAATATCTTCTCAGGCAGGAATACCGGCGGAGCATCTTGCTGGAACAGAAGGTGGCGGAGAGGACCAGAGAGATACATGCCGTGCAGCTTGAAATTGTGCGTCGTCTGGGGTTGGCGGGTGAATTCCGGGACAATGAAACCGGGGCCCATGTGGTTCGTATGAGCCGGATATCCGAGGTTCTAGCCAGGGGCGCCGGCCTGGATGAGACAACATGTTCACTTATTCTGCACGCAAGCGCCATGCATGATGTGGGTAAGATCGGAATTCCCGATCACATTCTTCTCAAGGAGGGGAAATTGACTGCTGCGGAGTGGAAGATCATGCAGGAGCATACCAAAATCGGTCAACGAATCATTGGCAGTTATCCTTCACCTCTTATAGAAATGGCATCGTCAATAGCCCGCTCCCATCATGAAAAATGGGACGGCAGTGGCTATCCGGACGGGCTTTGTCAACGGGAAATCCCTGTGGCCGCCCGCATTGCGGCTATTAGTGATGTGTTTGACGCTCTGCTCTCCGCCCGTCCGTATAAAAAGCCCTGGCCATTGGAAAAGGCATTGGCATTATTACGATCAAATGCGGGAAGCCATTTTGATCCGGAACTTATAGAGGTCTTTTTCGATTATTGTGATGATATTCTTGCCATTCGACGCCAGTGTCCAGACCCGACTGTCGACAATACTAATGAATTATCAATAGATTCTGCAGGGTGCCATAGAGAAGAAGGTGGCGCGGGAAAAGAAAATCTTCCCTGTGCGCTCTAACTGATCAGAAGTATCCTAAAACCGTGAGGATACTTATTCCACGCCCGTTTGTCTCCAGTTGATGCCGGTAATGTTTCCCGCCCACATACGAATAGATTGCATTATAGCTGCATCCTAATGTCTCCCCGGGACTACCTGGTCCGCCTCCACCAATTTCTTGTCAATCGTTGTCCCGCATCGTGACTTGCCTTGTCCTTGGGTCTCTCAAGGAACTGATGCCGTAAATTCAATGTCTTGTTTTTCCTTTATTTTTCCCGGTATTCTCCCAGCTCTCCAGCGATATAATTATCACTTGGTGGTTATCAGAGGTGATCATTGTTGTTGCTGATCAATAACTGTCCAAAAAATGGTCACAAGGGCTTTTGAGTCGTGATTGTCTGTACAGATATCAGGCAGTACGCCGGAAATGTTGTTAGAATCTGTACAGGTCTCCGTTGCGATAAACGTCGGAAATACCGGTATATATAGAATAGTTTCCGGCACTGTTCTCATTCCGGTACGCTTTGTGAACTGGATACGGGTAAGAGATAGATGGTCAGTTTTTGGAAGAACGAAAAAGGGTATCGGCAGATAGATAAAGAATTTGCAACAGGAGCAGAGACAGATGATGAAAACCACCGCCAAACAATATGAAAATGGACAAAGAATACTCATCCTTGCCGTCCTGGTGCTGGGCATCAGCGGCATGCACATGGTTTTACCCCATGATTTTGCCAAAACCCATGTCGTTGCCCGGGAGCTTTATTTTCTGCCGGTCATTCTCAGCGCTTTCTGGTTCGGCCTGCGAGGCGCGCTCATCACCTCCCTTTCCATCACCGCCTTTTATTTTACCTATTCCCTGTTGCACTGGCAGGGCTTTACACCCGATGACCTTGATCGATTACTTGAGATTTTCTTTTTTAATGCGGTGGCGATTATTACGGGTTTTCTGCAGGATCGGCAGCGTGCCCATGCCCGGGAAAAACTGGAATCCATCAAGGCGCTGGCCGCCACCGTCGGCCACGAGATAAACAGTCCGCTTTTTGTGGCCATGGGTAATGTGGAACTGCTTCAGGATGATTTTGAGGAAGATTCCGAAACCTATGAAGAGCTTGAAGGCATTCGTGTCAGTCTGAAAGAGATCAAGGTGCTGGTGAAAAAAATTTCCCAGATTGAAGAGGTGGTTACCCGGGACTATGACGGTACCAGTAAAATTGTTGATCTGGGAAAATCATCGACCGGCACGGATTTCTCGGCAAATTGATCACATCGGCTCTTCGTCCACCTTACAGGAGGTGACCAAATGACAACCCATATCCATCATAACCACGCAGCAAACGATCAATCCTTTATCGACCCTGTTTGTGGCATGAGCACGGAGAACAGGGACGATTTTCTTGCCCATGATCACGAAGGAGAAACTTTCTATTTCTGTTCCACCCACTGTCTGGAGAAGTTTGTCGCCGATCCGGGCGCCTATACCGGGGAGCAAAAGGCTGATGATTCGGAAGATGTGAGTAAGCGCCTACAGGATAAAAAAAACATCTATACCTGTCCCATGCACCCGGAGGTTAAGCAGGAGGGGCCGGGATCATGTCCCAAGTGCGGCATGGCCCTGGAACCACTTGCTCCCGTTGAATCAAAGGTGGAGTATACCTGCCCCATGCATCCGGAAATAGTGCAGGACGAGCCGGGAAGCTGCCCCAAGTGCGGCATGGCCCTTGAGCCAAGAACTGTGGAGCCGGAAAGTGTTGAGCAAAATGCAGAGTACCTGTACATGCGCAACCGGTTTATCGTTGCCGCCATACTGACCATCCCCCTGGTCATCATTGCCATGCGGGATATGCTGCCCGGTGGCGGTCTGCTTGAACAACTTGCCACGAACAGGACCCTGGGTTGGTTGGAACTGATTCTCTCCACCCCGGTTGTTCTCTGGGCGGGCTGGCCGTTTTATGTGCGAGCTGTGCAATCGGTGATTAATCGCAGCCTGAATATGTTCACCCTTATCGGACTCGGGGTGTCCGTTGCCTATGTATACAGCGTGATCGGGGTGTTGTTTCCGGAAATTTTTCCTGCTTCCATGCGAGGGCCGGATGGATCGGTGGGCGTCTATTTTGAAGCCTCGGCCGTGATTGTCACCCTGATTCTGCTCGGCCAGGTGATGGAACTTCGTGCCCGCAGTCAAACCGGGGCCGCCATCAAGGCCCTGCTTGGTTTGTCGCCAAAGACAGCCAGAAAAATTTCCTCTACCGGGGTGGAAGAGGACATTCCCCTGGAACATGTCCAGGTAGGTGATCTCCTGCGCATAAGGCCGGGAGAAAAAATTCCGGTTGACGGAGTCGTGACCGATGGCGCCAGCTCGGTGGATGAGTCGATGATTTCCGGCGAACCGGTTCCGGTTAAAAAACAGACCGGAGATAAGATTATAGGAGCAACGATCAATACTACCGGTTCCCTGACCATGCGGGCGGAAAAGGTGGGCAGCGATACCCTGCTGGCCCGGATCGTGCAGATGGTAGCCGAGGCCCAGCGCAGCCGGGCGCCGATCCAGAAACTGGCGGACCTGGTGGCCGGGTATTTCGTGCCGGTGGTTATCACTGTTTCCGTGCTGGCCTTTATTCTCTGGTATTTTCTTGGCCCTGAGCCCCGCCTTGCCTATGCCCTTATTGCCGCAGTTTCCGTGCTGATCATTGCCTGCCCCTGCGCCTTGGGTCTGGCCACACCCATGTCCATCATGGTGGCCACTGGTAAGGGAGCAACATCCGGTGTTTTGTTTAAAAATGCCGAAGCCATTGAGACCATGCGCAAGATTGATACCCTGGTTGTGGATAAGACCGGCACCCTTACCCTGGGCAAACCGACCCTGACCGGTGTTGTGCCTGCCCCGGATATGGACGAAAAACAGCTCTTGCAACTGGCTGCAAGTCTTGAGACCGCAAGTGAGCATCCACTGGCAGCGGCCATTGTTGCCGGTGCCCGCGAAAAAGGCGTTGAACCGGTGGATGTACGGGATTTTGATTCAGTAACCGGTAAAGGCGTACGCGGTAGTGTGAATGGGCATGAGGTGCTGCTGGGTAATCTCCGTTTGATGAAGGATGCTTCTGTTGCCGTCGATACCCTGGCCAGGCGGGCGGAGGAGATGCGCAAGCAGGGACAGACCGTCATGTTTGTTGCCGCTGATAACAGGCTGGCCGGTCTTGTGGCCGTCTCCGATCCGATCAAGGAGAGTACGCCCGAGGCGATCCGCAAACTGCATGATGAAGGGATGCGGGTGGTCATGCTGACGGGTGACAACAGGGCAACAGCCGAGGCCGTGGCTGCCAAACTCGATATCGACGAGGTGGTAGCCGAAGTATTGCCTGATGAAAAGGCCCTGGCCGTAAAAAGATTTCAGGAGGCGGGTAATAAAGTGGCCATGGCAGGCGACGGCATCAACGATGCACCGGCCCTGGCCCAGGCAGATGTGGGCATTGCCATGGGTACGGGTACCGACGTGGCCATGGAATCCGCCGGGGTTACCTTGGTCAAAGGAGATCTGACCGGTATTGTCAGGGCCAGGAAACTTTCCCGGGCAACCATGGCCAATATCAGGCAGAATCTGTTTTTTGCCTTCATCTATAACGGACTTGGCGTACCCATTGCCGCCGGAGCGCTGTATCCGGCATTTGGGATTACGCTCAGCCCGATCATCGCGGCTGCAGCCATGAGTCTGAGTTCGTTGTCCGTGGTGGCTAATGCGCTACGGCTGCGGTCAGTGGATATTTCTTAAATTGGCCAAACCTTACAACCCTGTCATAGGGAGGAAACAGATGGATCTTGAACAATTGTTGCTGGAGCTGGAAACACTGCCCATGGAGCGTCGCCGTTTT
>WFZC01000023.1 GCA_015489765.1 Desulfobulbaceae bacterium | reverse complement strand
CTTTTATTTTCCATAATTCTTCGATTATTTCATCATGAGGTTCTTTTGATTCTTTTTTATTATTATTCATATTCCATCTCCTGTGGCGTGCAGATAGTTGGTAGAACTAATTTTTCATCGTAGGAAATTCTTGTAACTTTCTGATAAAATGGGCATTTGCTAAATACCTGTAATTCCAAGTAAGTAGAAAGTCTATTTTGTGATATGTTGCGATTGCAATATGCAATGTATCAACTCTTGCTTTTTCCGGAAGAGAGGCTTTTGAAAAAAATCACTCTGCAATGTCCGCACATTCCTGCTCGATTGATAGGACAGAAATTTCCTGTAAAGCATTCAATCGTAATTGTACCGCATCACTGTCACCTTTTGTTGATTCTGCAATGACAAGTTCAGATACAAAATTTTGATAGCTATCTCTTCGTTTTTCCCACCAGTCACAGGTAATTTTTTGTTTGGCAGCTGAAATTAAATTTCTACTCGGTCTTGCTACCAAATAGCTGATAATTGACGTTTCAATGTAAATTGATTCCATACCAATTTTTGCCAATGCAAACACAGCTTTTCTCCAACCGGTTCCTGGTCATACAGGTTGGTAAATCAGCCATTACCATTCACTTTTTTATGCAGATGCTCGCTAAAGGCAGTGCCAAGGGTGGGATGCTCGAGGGCAAAATCAACAATGGCCTTCAGGTAGCCAAGCTTGTCGCCGGCATCATAGCGCCTGCCGATAAACTCGTAGGCATACATGCCGCGCCGGTTGGACAGGGCCTGCAGGGCATCGGTGAGCTGGATTTCGCCTCCGTGGCCGGGCGTGGTTTTTGCCAGCAGCTCAAATATTTCCGGCATAAGGAGATAGCGGCCGATTATGGCCATATCAGAGTCGGATGTGCCGGGGGCCGGTTTTTCCACCATCCGCTTGACCCTGAAGGTACGTTCATGCTCTGTCTCCTCACCCTCGACAATACCATACTGAAAGGTCTGGCTAAGGGGAACACGCTGGATGGCGACAATGGATTCACCGACCCTGTTGTAGAGATCGATCATCTGCTTGCAGCAGGGTACCGGGCTGCGAACCAGATCATCGCCAAGCAGGACCAGAAAGGGCTCATCGCCGATAACATTACGGGCCATCCAGATGGCGTGCCCCAGACCCAGGGGCTGTTTCTGGCGCACAGAGACAATATCGATCAGATTGGAAATATCGGCCAGCTCATCGCGGAGCACGGTTTTGTTTTTCTCTTTCAGGACCGTATCGAGCTGAAAATCATAGTCAAAATGATTTTCAATGGCCGACTTGCCGGCACTGGTGATAAGAATGACCTCCTCTATGCCGGAGGCAACCACCTCCTCGACAATATACTGGATCGTCGGTCGATCAACAATGGTCAACATTTCCTTGGGAATGGCCTTGGTCGCCGGCAGAAATCGCGTGCCCAGTCCGGCCACGGGAATTACCGCTTTTTTTATGGTCTTTTTTGTCATTGTGTTTAACCCGGTTGTGTTTCCTGATGTTTTCTTGATCTTTTTCCGGTATAACCATTGCCGCAAGCGGGGACCGGTCCAACCACCATCGTCCTTCTGTAAGACTATCAGAAATTCACTGTTGTTCCAAGCAGTAAACAAGACATTTTGTAACTTCTCAATAAGTGGTGATATAAGTCTAGATCCCCGCCCAACAGACTGCGGGGATGACGCTCTGAATTGCCTGCAACTGGGTCATTCCGGCAGGTTGTTGGCCGGAATCCATATAATTATCAGCAAATTACCATCTGTTATTGAGAAGTTACGACATTTTCAGGTATATTTTGTTATCCGTCATGGACCTCCATTACCCGAACCATCTTCCCATAACCGCTGAAAAAGAGCGAATCGTCCGCGCCATAAGGGAAAACCAGGTCCTGGTCATTGCCGGTGACACCGGATCGGGCAAGACCACCCAGCTTCCGAAAATGTGCCTTGAAGCCGGCATGGGCAAAGAGCGGCTGATCGGCTGCACCCAGCCCCGGCGCATTGCCGCTGTCAGCATGGCGACCAGGGTTGCGGAGGAACTCAGGCGCCCGGACCTGGTCGGCCATGCGATCCGCTTCCAGGACAACTGCAGCCCCACAACCAGGATCAAGTTCATGACCGATGGCCTGCTCCTTGCCGAGAGCAGAAAGGACCGGTTTCTGAGCCGCTACGACACCATTATCCTTGATGAGGCCCATGAACGGAGCCTCAACATCGACTTTCTCATCGGCTGCCTCAAACAACTGCTGGCCCGGCGCAGCGACTTGAAACTCATTATCTCGTCGGCAACCATTGACACGGAAAAGTTCAGCAACCATTTTGACCAGGCGCCCATCATAACTGTTTCCGGCCGCACCTGGCCCATCACCATGGTCCATGCCCCTGCCGAAGATGAAGATGGTGACAATTACGTGGACCAGGCCTGCGCGGCTGTCCGCGACCTCTACGCCAGGCCCGGCGGCGATATCCTTGTCTTTATGCCCACCGAACGGGACATTCTGGACACGGTCAAAATCCTGAATTCCATGCCTGCCAACGAGCATCATCTCGTGTTGCCCCTGTTTGGCAGGTTGCAGGCAGCGGACCAGAAAAAGATATTCCGGAGTTCGAAGAAACGAAAAATAGTTGTGGCCACCAATGTGGCCGAAACCTCGATCACGGTGCCAGGCATCCGCTTTGTCGTTGACACCGGCCTGGCCCGGATTCCCACCTATAATGTTCGGGCAGGGACCACAAGCATGCGCGTGCAGCGCATCTCCAGGGCTTCCTGTGACCAGCGGGCCGGCCGTTGCGGCCGCACCGGGCCGGGAACCTGCATCCGCCTGTACAGTGAAGAGGATTACCAGGGGAGGCAGGAATTTACCCGGCCGGAAATTCAGCGCTCCAACCTGGCCGAAGTGCTGCTGCAGATGATCAGCCTTGACCTGGGAGATGCGCGGACCTTTCCCTTTCTTGACCCGCCCACAGGCCGGGCTATCCGCGAGGGATTTCGCCGTCTGAAGGAACTGGGCGCCATTGACCAAAACCACCGGATCACCAAAAGGGGCAGGATCATGGCCCGCCTTCCCCTTGATCCCGCCATTGCCAGGATCATCATCGAAGGCGCGCAACGGGATGCCCTGCGGGAAATGATCATTATCTGCAGCGCCCTTTCCATCCAGGACCCGCGCACCAGGCCGGCGAACAGAGAGCAGCAGGCTGCCGAGGCGCAAAAGGTCTTTGTTGATCGCAGGTCAGACTTTCTCTGCCTGCTTAACATCTGGGACCATTGGCAGCAATTCTCCGGGGGAAAATTCAGCAGTGGCAGGCTGAAAAAATTCTGCACCAGCCACTATCTCTCCTGGCAGCGGATGCGGGAATGGTTTGATGTCCATGACCAGATCCTGCGTCTGCTCAAGGGACAGAATAATTTCAGCATGAACAGGACCCCGGCCGGATATGGGGCCGTGCATCAATCCCTGGCCAGTGGTTTGCTGCGTAATATCGGCAAAAAAAAGGAAAAAAATATCTACCAGACAAGCGGCGGCCGCGAGGTTGTCATCTTTCCCGGATCGGTTCTTTATAACGCCGACAATGTCCCCTGGAT
>WFZC01000022.1 GCA_015489765.1 Desulfobulbaceae bacterium | reverse complement strand
ATCGTCAAAAATCCAAACAATTTTTAAAGATGGCTAAGTAAAAACACAGATATACAGGTAAGCGGAGCGTAGCGGAGACTCCGAGGAGTAGTGTTCTGTGGCGGGTCTTGACTATACATGTAGTATGCCCCCGAATCGCCACAGGACAGGACGCCATAGATCGAAGTTTTTACGACGCCATCATGCCTGGATGAGCTCTTCTTCCAACATACGATCGGCAAAATCGATCACGAACTGGCGCTGGGCCGGGGTGGGCCAGGAAATACAGGAACAGTGCAGATTGTTGGAACTGCGCACCAGAAATTCAAACCGAATTGCGTCTTTTTCAAGAACGACCGAGAAATAAAATGGACCGCATTTTTCATGGCCCTGCTGCTTTTCCGACCAGAGATCCTCGGGCAGCTCCAGGAAAAAAGCGCCTTCGAGCCCGGCCGGTTTCAGGGTACGTTTCAGATAGCTGTCCAGGTTGTCCCTTTCCAGGAAAGAGAGTTCATCTATTACATATTGTCGCATCTGTTGATTCCAAATGGTTTCTTGTTAATTTTCTTGGACCTGTCTCTTTTAATTGTCTGAATTTACGTTAAAACAATCAGTTAAGACAAAAATATTACAAATCCAAACCGGTTGTATCCTCGTTGAGAACTTCAGCGCCGTCCCCACGGACAACGACCATGTTTTCCAGACGGATCCCGCCCCAGCCGGGAAGATAAATACCCGGCTCCACGGTGACAACCATGCCGGGCCTGAGTTTTTTCCGGCTGCGGGAGGACAGCCGGGGATCCTCATGCACGGCCAGACCGACACCATGGCCGAGGGCATGGCCAAAATATTTTCCATAACCGGCATCATCGATGACCTGGCGGGCGGCCGAATCAACATCCCGACAGGAAACGCCTGCACAAATGGCCTGAATGCCGGCCAGCTGCGCCTGCCGCACCACCCGCAACCGCTCAAGATAGGTGCTGTCCGGCCGGCCGGCGACAAAGGTCCTGGTCATGTCCGAACAATAGCCGTCAAGGACCAGTCCCATATCGATCAAGACAATCTCACCGGGCTTCAGGAGACGATCTCCGGGAACGGCATGGGGTTTGGCACCGTTGTCGCCAAAGGCGACAATGGTTTCAAAACTCGGCCGTTCCGCGCCCAGCTCATGCATGGTCAGTTCAAGGGCAAGGGCAATCTCCCGCTCACTCATTCCCGGTTCAATGGTATTATACACCAGGTTGAAGACCTGCTCGTTACGCAGCACCGACTTTTTCAAGAGGGCGATCTCATCCTCGGATTTAATCACCCGCATCCGCTCGATCAGGCCGGTGGTCGGCACCAGCTCAACACCACAGCCGGCAAGCGTCTTTGCCAGTCGACCGGCCGTGGCATGGAGCATATACTCGCTTTCAAAGGCAAGGGTCCTGGTACCGCGCCGGGGCAGCATCTTTTTGAGCAGCGGCGCCAGCCCCCGGGGATAGAGGACGACGTCAAAACCGGCCGCCTCTTCCTCGGCCTGGAGAACAAAACGGGAATCGGTGAGCAGGCAGGGCGTGCCCCTGGCGGGAATGAGAAGCACGCCGGCCGTCTCGCCAATGCCGTGATCAGCGGCCGTATAGCCGCTCAGGTAGCGGCGATTATGCGGCTCGGTGACAAGCAGGGCGTCATATTTTTTCCGGCGAAGCCGCTTTTGCAGGACAGATACCCGGGGAAAGGGATCGATCTTCATAGGGCCAGCCGTTGTTGGAGATGTTCCCTGTACTGGGCCAGGGCCTGGTTATACTGGTCGTCCAGCTCAGCCTCGACCCGGGCCCACTCCTCCTGAAACTTGGGCTGGGTTGTGGGGTCAATCTGCATGCCCTCGGCCTGCCCGCCCATTTGCTGGGCCAGCAGCTGCTCATACTGCATGCGCATCTGTTCCTCAAGCTGGCTCTTCAACTGGTCCCGATGCTGCTGGTACTGCCCGATAACATGCTGCATTTCCTGACAGATCGATACGATATCGCCCGCTCCCCCCGCCAGATCAATAAGGCCGCGGGTGGCCTGTTCCGTCCTCTTGCGGGCATGTTCATCCCGGGGCAGAAAAATGTTACGCAACAGGGCCTCCACCATGCCCCGGCGGACCGCCTGCTGCTGTTGCGGATCCTGCCTGCTCAGAAGCTCTGACGGGGAATTGCCCTTGCCATCAAGATAGGCGGCAATGAGCTGCATTCCTGTCTTTTTTGCCTCGTCCCTGGCTATTTCTTCGCTGGATGCCTTGCCCATGCGGGCGGCCCGTTCCAGCACCAGTTCCATGGTCGATTTAATTTCCGCCATAATGTTTCCTATGCTGTCTTCCGTGATCGTTGGCTCTTTCTCTTACAGATACTCCGTTTCCATCCGAAAATCGACCCGTATTTTCATCGCCGACATGGGAGCTGCAAGGACTTTCTACTTCAGCAGGAGTATGGTAGCCTGGATAAAATCTGATCGCTCAAGGCGACATCCCGACAACCATGATGAACTCGTAACAAGTCCAGACAATGCTTAAAGATGGCTAAGCAAAAACACAGATATACAGGTAAGCGGAGCGAAGCGTAGACTCCGAGGAGTAGTGTTCTGTGGCGGGTTTTGACTATCCATGTAGTATGTCGAGAATCGCCACAGGACACACGACGCAGTATATCGAAGTTTTTACGACGCCATCAACCACGCCAAGGAGAAGAATATGGTGCTTACCCTGCCGATGACGGACGGAAAAGAGATATCGGTTTCACCGAGTAAAATCATTGCCCTCGGCCTCAATTACCTGGAACATATCCAGGAAAGTGGGTCTGTTAACGTCCAAAATTTTACCGAAGAGATCCCGGTAGAACCGGTCCTGTTTCCCAAAACTCCCAACGTCCTTATCTCCCCTGGTGCACCGATCATCCTGCCCGCCTTTGTCGACCGGTACGATTTTGCCGACTGCCGGACCGATTACGAAGGGGAGCTGGCCATTATAATAAGGGACCGGATAAAGGATATCGGCGAGGATGAAGCCCTGGACCATGTGCTGGGATTTACCTGTTTCAATGATGTCAGCCAGCGCAATTTTCAACGCCATGACAAATCAGGCTGGTTTCGCGGCAAATCCCTGGACACCTTTGGCCCCATCGGCCCGATAATCGT
>WFZC01000021.1 GCA_015489765.1 Desulfobulbaceae bacterium | reverse complement strand
TCGGCAAAACCGAGAATTGCCGTAAGAATATTATTGAAATCGTGGGCAATGCCGCCGGCCAGCATGCCGATGGTTTCCATTCTATGGGTCCGGAATATTTTCTTTTCCATGTTCCGTACATCGGTTACATCTCGGGCAATACAGAGAGAATAACTGTTCCTTCCTTCCGGTCCGGACAGGGGAACAGAATCTACCTGAAATGTTTTCTCCCGCCCCCGGGGCGCCAGATCACTGAAAGAGACTTCGCCCCCTGAACAGGACCTGAGCCTAAAGCCGGGGGAATCGCTTTCCTGTTGTTCGGTAAATATCTCATAACAACAGTGGCCGGTACACTCCTCGGCAGACAGACCGGAAACTTCAGTGACCCGATCATTTACCGCTATAATCCGATGATTGGCATCCAGGACCATCATCAGGTCCCGGTCGGTATTGCCAAACAATTGCCCATTCATAATCCAGCCTCAATTTTTCCGTATTAACTTCTCGACCTGTCACTCAAACACAACCGGTTTTGAAAGAATAAAAAACCTCTGCCACGGCCTGAAATCAGCCGACCGGACACCAATGTCCGATACACCTCCACATCAAACAGGGTGTCAAAGAGTTGTTTTCGCTCCTTCCCGGCACAAGGAATATCCAATCTCCGGGACCAGGAACGGTAACAACCGCTGCCGGCCATCCATCCGGAATCATCCTTCTGGAGCCACAAAGACAAAAAAAGGGTAAACGGTTTTCTCTGTCCCTGATGGTTGTCCACCACACCTGACATGGTTATCGTCCTGTTGCCGGTTGCTGCCCACCGCTCCTCAAAATCGACCTTGATACTGAACCGGGACCTGGTCTCAACACCGGTTGCCGGATCAAAGCAGCAATCGCCCAACTCGATACATGGTCTGGTTTCCTTCGGGGAAATAATTGATGTCAGCAGCTCGCCTAAACAATCAACCGACAAACAGGCCTGCTCCCTGACGTCGACATCTGAATATGTCATTACCTGTGCCTGTGGCTCCACAACACTCTCCTCACAACCTTCCTGTTGACTGAAAATCGGGACAGGGCAAGGAAATTCCACGAAGCTGCCAGAAATCCAGACACTGGCAAAAACAGAAGTTCAGGTCCTGCCCGGACATGCCGATTTACCTGAAACTGGTAAGAGTATAGAGGAAGAGGTGGCCTAACTGCTTGCCTTTGGGTGCCAAAATACTTGGCAGTTTACGACGGCAACAGGAAGAATCCGGTGCCGGAATTGTCCTTTTTTCGCTTTTATATTAAGATATTCAAAAAAGGTGGGGGCAAAACGGGTACGAGAAATCGTGTCGTATCATGGCGGCTCGGCCGTAAACGATATTGACCAGCCCTTTTCAAGGCTGAAACTGCAGGTGCTACCGGGAGGGTCCATGAATCTGACTAAGCTGGCAAGTGTGCAACTGGTGCTGTGGAATATCTGCAGGCAGTACAACCAGGACCCGGAAGCCATTTTTCAAAAGGCGCGGCTTAATCCGGAGCTCATGTATCAGCCAGGAGCGCGATACCCGCTGGATAAGGTAGCCATACTCTGGGAAGAGGCGGCCGAGGGGATCAAAGACCCCTGTTTCGGCCTTGCCGCAGCCACATGCTGGCATCCGACCCATTTCGGCACCCTTGGCTATGCCCTGCTGATGAGCCAGAGCCTGCGCATCACCCTGGAGCGGCTGTTACGATTTCACAAGGTTCTTTCTGAGGCAAGGTTCGGCGAAATTCATGAAGACAGGGACCAGGGAACTCTTGTGTTCACCCTGACCTATCGCGATGAAAAACCCTATCCACCGGGCCGGGAGGATGCGGCTCTTGCCTGGATCATGAGTACCCTGCGCATCAACTTCCACCACAACCTGACCCCGGTTTTTGTGGCCTTTACCCACGGCCGTCCTGCCTGTGCCGGCAAATATTATGAGTTGTTCAAAGGGCCGGTTACCTTTGATGCCCCAACTGCAGCTCTGGCGCTGCCGCTGGATAAGGTGGATGTTCTCCTGCCCGGCGCCAATGAAGAGCTTGCCCAATTTAGCGACCAGGCAATGAGCAGATATCTTGCCACCCTCGATGATGACTCCTGGGCGACACGCGTCAGGAAACTGATCATGAAACATCTGCCATCAGGAACAATCACCGTGGAAAAGGCGGCATCGGAGCTGCACATCAGCACCAGAAAGCTCCAGCGCCTGCTCAAAAAAGAAGGCACAACCTTTCTTGCCCTGCTTAATTCGACCCGTATGAAACTTGCCAAGGATTATGTGCAGCAGAGCGACATGGACCTGACGGAGATCGCCTTCCTCCTCGGGTTCAGCGAGTTGAGTACTTTTTCAAGATCCTTTAAACGGTGGACCGGGCAGTCACCGATCCAGTACAGAAGGGCTGCCTGAGAGACACCATTGACAGCGGGATACAAACAGCCTGGTCAGGGATACCATCGCTTTTCTTGAAAAATCAATTGATCTGAAATCAATCGTAAGCGTTACCAAATGCGATTTGGGGTTATAGCTGTAGTGATGGTATCCCTCGTTGCTGAGGAATGGTGGTAATTTAAATGGAATTAATGAAACACCGGCAGTGGATTACCGGAAGAGATGAGACGGGTTTTCTGACTTACGCGGAAACTGCGGCAACGCTTTCCAAATCCTCCTCGAAATACTTGCCATACCTCATGTCCTCATCTAAAATATGATTGATCAGCCAGTCTCGGAGAAATTTATAGAGATCGGTTCGCAAATCTTTGCCTTCATGCTCTATCTGCTTCTGAAACTCGACTACCTGTTCCAGCAGATTGGCATGGATCTCCTTATGTTCCTCCAAATGGGGATAGTTGACTTTTTCCAGGGCTTCCTCTTCATCGGAAAAATGGACCTTTGTGTAGTCAACCAGCTTTTCGACGGCATCGGTCAGACTGGCAACCTCACCCTTATCCCGTACAATTTCAAACATTTCATTAATCAATTCGACAAGCAACATGTGCTCCTGATCAAACTTGTCCACTCCAACCGAGTAGGAATCCCGCCATTTTATCAATGCCATACCAACCTCCAACAGTACCTGTTATATTAAGAATAACAAAACAATGTTAACGTACACATAGGGAATGCACAGGCAGTCATGTGGCAGAAACAAGGGAATAATATTTATTCACTATAAGAAAAAAGACCTAATCGCCCCATGACTACTTTCATGATATATGAAAGCAATGGACAAATACAACACGGGTTTACCACGCGGTATCCACGCATAAAAAACACGTGGTTTAACGAAAAAGCTTTGCGGATGAAGAAAATTCAGGAAAGGGATTGCAGATGGAGAAACAGATTTTCTCCTTTTTTCAGCCCGAGTTTACGACGAATTGCGGAGCGATGTCCTTCAACAGTACGTGCTGAACAGCCTAGCAGGACCGCAATTTCTTTGGAAGTTTGCCCGGCTTTTATACAGTTGGCGACTTTGGTCTCCGTCGGGGTGAGGGGATATTGCAGGTTTTGCAGGGAGCTATTCATCGACGAAAGCAGATCGGAAAGGACATGATCTATCATCTGCAGAAGACTGCGCTGCCGCTTTGAAAGAGATGTCTCCTTGAGCGAAAGAAAAAAAGGCAGTAACGTCTCCCGGATATTTACCCCCACCCTGTCTTCAAGCGCTTTCTTTTCTTTTTCCAGAGAATGAAAGAGGGTCGTCAGGGTCTGGTTAAGGTTTTGCAGCTCGGCGGTACGATGCCGGACTTGCTCCTCAAGCATGGTATTCTGTTTTTCCAGCAGGAGCCTGCTCTTCTTGAGTTCAGTTATATCCCGAAAAAACCAGACCCTGCCCCGAAAATTCTTTTCCTTATCTATAATTGGGGCGGAATAGCGATCAAAAAATCTGCCGTCAAGAAGTTCAATTTCGTCCCGACTCTTCTCCTCTGGGTTTGCCATCAGGTATTCAACCCTGGCCATAAAACTGTCCGGATATTTCAGCTTATCGAGTACGAACCGGATACTTTCCCTGTCATCACGACTCTGTTGAACATGCTCCGGTATCTGCCACATATCAACAAACTGTTGATTAAATGCAACCATATTCCACTGGTCATCGACGACAAGAATGCCATCAAGGGAGAGTTCCTGCTGGACCCGGAGAATGTGGTTATTAAACTCAAGTTTTTTGATGTACGCCCTGAGGGCATGGTTCTTCCGTTTATCAAGGGCTGAACATTCCAGCAAACCAACAGGGATATTTTCCATAGGCGACCCGTATTTATGACAAGCAGAAATCGATACATCAATAATTACTATATAATAATTAGTTATTATCGATAAGATATGAAAAAAAACGACCTAAATCAACCTAAATCCTCAAAATTGTTTCTTCAGACCTTAACATTGACAACATGTCACCCTTGACGAACTCGTAAAAAGTGATGAACTCGTAAAACAAGATATACAGGTAGTATTTTGTCAATCGCCCCGGGACACACGACGCAGTGGATCGAAGTTTTTACGACGCCATCACCCTTAAGTGGTAATTACTGTTTCCGGCTTATCATTTTTTCCAAACCATTACCCGGTGTCATATTTTTATTGACCATAGCCTGCCCATGAAGCATGGTATATCTATTTATTTATTAACAAACGGAGCAGGAACATGGACAATCAATGCGTTTTAACCGTACTCTGTGAAAATTCGGTTGCCGGCCCTTTCGGCCTGGTCGGCGAACACGGCTGGGCCATCCATGCTAATATTTTCGGCAGGTCCATTCTCTTTGATACCGGCCAGGGACAGGGAATCATTGCCAACAGCAGGCTTCTTGATATTGATCTAAAAAATCTGGACGCCATAGTACTCAGCCATGGTCATTACGACCACACCTCCGGCCTACCCGATGTCCTTCGCCAGTGTGGTGACATTGATGTCTATGCCCATCCCGACTGCTTCCTTGATCGTTACTGGAACAAAGACGGCGCCTCCCGGGAGATCGGTATCCGTTATAAACGCAGTTACCTCGAGTCCCTTGGCGCCCGCTTCAGTTTTGTCAGGGAATTCACCGAAATATTTGAGGGCATCTACCTCAGCGGTGAGGTGCCAAGAGTGACGCCCTTTGAACCGGTTGATCCCAACATGAAGGTCCCGGGTCCGGATGGCACCCTTGTCCAGGATGAGCTGCGTGATGACCAGTCCATGGTCATCGACAGCGATCAGGGACTGGTCATTGTCCTTGGCTGCGCCCATGCGGGGTTGGTAAATATTCTTACCCATGTCGCCAACCATCTGCAGGACCGCCCCATTCATACTGTTATCGGCGGCACCCATCTAGGCTTTGCCGAAGCTGAGCAGTTTGAACAAACCATGCTTGCCCTGGACAAGTTCGCCATCAAGCGACTCGGGGCAGGTCACTGCACAGGTCTTGCCAATGCGGCCCGGCTGTTCAACCATCTCGGCGACCGGTATTTCTTTTCCGCCGTCGGCACCAGGATCGGCTGCGGCCTCCAGGAATGAGAAACACATAAACTGATGTGAACCCCTCTGCCGCCATCCGCAAACGGTTGACCGAC
>WFZC01000020.1 GCA_015489765.1 Desulfobulbaceae bacterium | reverse complement strand
GCCGTGCCGTTCCCCCGGTCCTCGCCTGCTGGACCGGACCGGAGCGTCGACTCCGCGGGCTGGTCAGAAGGATGTGCCTGGCATCCGACTGACGAGATCTTCTCAGGCTAGCATCCGGCAATCGTGGTTCCGGGCGATACCCGGATGCGAATCTCTTTCCTGGAACTAAGCATGTAGAGACGTGAGGGGAGTATTTCCGGACGCGGGTTCGACTCCCGCCACCTCCACCATTTGAACTCAAGACGAACCGGTCCGATTGCCGCAGGCGGCATGTCGAAAGGTTCGTTTTTTGTTTTGCAGGATGGGGTTACGGCGTTTCTTGTCGCCGCCGGCTCACCTCGCGATCATCCGGTTTTCGGGAAATCCGGGGAATTTCCTTCTCTTTCACGCCGTTATTCCCCGTTTTCTCAGATCCCACTTTCTGATCTCGCCCGGTTCTAGATATCTTTACCTGCAACCCTGGCTCTGCAAGCTCCTCCGCCAATTGCTCCACAACTTTGGCGATTCCGTCAAAAAGTTCGTTGATTCCCATGGTCAAACCTCCTGATCTTCTCCGTTCCTTGTCCCCTGCCTGCCGGAGAGACAGGAAATGTGTCGGAACCTGCTTATGTTCGCATCGTTTTCCCTGGCTTGGTGTTTGTCCGGAGCTATTTACCGGGAGAGTGGGTGATCCGTCGGAATCCATGGGATTTTTTTGCACGTGATATTGCACCTGTTATAATATTTTTGTATTTAGGGTCAGGTGGGCCAGCCTATGGATGGCAGGTCATAGATTAAAGTACTTGCGTTGAGCGTTAAAACGGCAACGCAAAGACACGGCAGAAGGATATTGGTAATGGCCGGTAGCTCCCTAGCATTCCCGGAACTGGTCAAAGAAGTCCGTCGGCAACTGGGCATCAGCCAGGAAGAGCTGGCCCACCGGCTTGGGGTGAGCTTTGCCACCATCAACCGCTGGGAAAACGGCAAGACCACGCCGTTCAAGTTGGCCCGTAAGCAGTTTGATAACTTTTGCGAGAAGATGGCGGATCAAGGGAAATTGTGCTTGCAAGACAGCGATGAATGATATGCACAGGTCAAGAGGCTGTTATGAATGATCCTAATAAAAACCCCGAGCAGATTGTCCGGGACCGGATCGACCAGATGCTTCATGATGCCTGGTGGTCGGTGCAGGACAAGAACCAGATCGACTTTGGCAAAGCCCACGGTATTGCGGTGCGTGAATATCCCACCGATAGTGGCCCTGCGGATTATGTGCTTTTTGCCCACCGCAAGCCTATAGGTGTAATTGAGGCCAAGCGCCCTGAAATGGGTCAGAACATCAATGTGGTGGCGGAACAGTCTGCAAAATATGCCACGGCAAAACTGAAGTGGATCAAGGACAATAACCCATTGCCCCTCCTCTACGAGAGCACCGGAGAGATCACCCTGTTCCGCGACGAACGCGACCCCAGACCCAGATCCCGCGAGGTGTTCTGGTTTCACCAGCCGCAGACCCTGCATGAGTGGATGCAGCAATCCCAAACCCTGCGCGTCCGCCTTCAGGCCCTGCCGCCCTTGGCGACCGAGGGCCTTCGCAAGGTACAGGCCCAAGCGATCACCAGCCTGGAAAAATCGTTGGCCGCCGGCCGCCCCCGCGCCCTCATCCAGATGGCAACCGGGGCAGGTAAGACCTTTACGGCCATTACTTCCATATACCGGCTCCTCAAATATGCCGATGCAAAACGCATTCTTTTTCTGGTGGACACCAAAAACTTAGGCGAGCAGGCGGAACAGGAGTTCATGGCCTACCTGCCAAACGATGATAACCGCAAGTTTACCGAGCTGTACAACGTGCAGCGCCTGTCCTCCAACTACATCGCCGACTCCAGCCAAGTCGTCATCTCCACCATTCAGCGGCTGTACTCTATACTCAAGGGCGAACCGCTGGACGAGGCCGCGGAGTTGGAAAACCCGGCCGAATATCAGCGTGTCCGCAAAGAGCCCGTGCCGGTGGTCTACAACCCGAAGCTGCCCATTGAATATTTTGATTTCGTCGTTATCGACGAGTGTCACCGTTCCATCTATAACCTGTGGCAGCAGGTACTCGACTATTTCGATGCCTTTCTGATCGGCCTCACCGCCACGCCAGACAAGCGCACCTTTTCCTTTTTCCATGAAAACGTGGTCAGCGAGTACACCCATGAACAGGCCGTGGCTGACGGGGTCAACGTGGGCTACGATGTCTATACCATCGAAACCGAGATAACCCAAAAAGGGGCTGAACTCAAAGCCAGACGCCTGGTGCCCAGGCGCGACAAGCTGACCCGTAAAAAGCGCTGGGAACTCCTGGATGAAGATCTGGAATATACCGGCAGACAGCTTGACCGGGATGTGGTCAATCCCAGCCAGATCCGCAAGGTGATCCGCACCTTCAGGGAAAAACTGCCGGAAGTCTTTCCCGGTCGCGGGGAGGTTCCCAAAACCCTTATCTTTGCCAAGAACGACAGCCACGCCGACGACATCATCAGGATCGTGCGGGAGGAGTTTGACGAAGGCAACGCCTTTTGCAAGAAGGTCACCTACAAGGCGGATGAGGACCCCAAGTCGGTACTTTCCCAGTTCCGCAACGATTATAATCCCCGCATTGCGGTTACCGTGGACATGATCGCCACCGGTACCGACGTGCGGCCGTTGGAATGTCTGCTCTTCATGCGCGATGTCCACTCCCGAAACTATTTCGAGCAGATGAAGGGACGCGGAACCCGGGTTCTGGATTATGACGAACTCAAGAAGGTAACCCCATCGGCCACCAGCCGCAAGACCCACTTTGTGATCATCGACGCCGTGGGCGTGACCAAATCCCTCAAGACGGACAGCCGCCCCCTTGAGCGTAAGCCCTCGGTCTCCTTCAAGGACCTGCTCATGTCCGTGCTCATGGGCGCGGATGATGAAGATACCCTGACCTCGCTGGCAAACCGGCTTGCACGGCTCAACCAGCAGCTTGACGACAAGGAGCGGGAGCAGATCAGAAAAAAGGCTGGGAAACCTCTGCCGCAGATCAGCCGCGAATTGCTGGAAGCGGTCGACCCGGACCGGATCGAAGCTAAAGCCAGAGAGGAGAACAACCTGCCGCCCCATGTGGAACCAAGCGAGGAACAGAAACAAGAGGCGGCCGCTGCCTTGGCAAAACAGGCAACCACTGTCTTCACCGGCGAACTCAACGAGATGCTGGAAAACATCCGCCGCAGCCACGACCAGATGATCGACGACCAGAACATCGACCGCCTCCTCCGGGCGGAATGGGATGGCGATGCCAGGGAAAACGCTGAAAAACTCGGCCGGGAGTTTGCTGATTTTTTGAGGGAGAACAAGGACGAACTCACGGCGCTCACCATCTTTTTCGACCAGCCCTATCGCCGCCGGGAGGTAACGTTTAGGATGCTCCAGGATGTCCTGGAAAAACTGCGTGCCGACAGGCCGAGACTGGCCCCTGTCAGGGTTTGGGATGCCTTTGCCATGCTTGATGATATCAAGGGCAAATCGCCTGTGAATGAACTGACCGCCCTGGTTTCACTCATTCGCCGTGTGACCGGCATTGATGCTGCACTGACACCCTTTTCAGAAACCGTGAACCGTAATTTCAAACAATGGGTATTCAAACAGCACGAGGGCGCCGGACAGAAATTCACCGACGAACAGATGGACTGGCTACGCATGATCCGCGATCACATTGCCGCCTCCCACCACCTGGAACGGGACGACCTGGAACTGGCCCCCTTTAACGGTAGCGGCGGCCTGGGCAGGATGTGGCACCTTTTTGGCGAGAACATGGATCGGATCATTGAGGAGATGAACGAGGTTCTGGCGGCATGAAATACGATCCGGACCGTCACCACCGCCGTTCCATTCACCTGCGGGGATACGATTATGGTCAGGCCGGTGTGTATTTTTTGACAATTTGCACCCATAGCGGGTAGGGGCACGGCGCGCCGTGCCCCTACCTACGGCGGACCCAATCGAACCGGCCGAACAAACGGAT
>WFZC01000019.1 GCA_015489765.1 Desulfobulbaceae bacterium | reverse complement strand
GGCCCTGCAGACCCTGGCCGGCCTGCGCCGGGAGGGCAAGCTGATCGGCATCATCTCCCATGTCCCGGCCCTGCGGGAACGGATCAGCACCCGCATCCGGGTGGAACCGGGCCCGGGCGGCCGGAGCCGGATCACCGGCCCGGGCTGTGCCCGGCAGGGATCCTGAGGGGAGCGTCTGCCATGGAGCGAACCACCGGGTTCCTGCAGGGGTTGCGGGACAGCCTGCCCATCGCCTTTACCTTCTTATGAATAAGTATTTCAGTTAGAGCCAATTTTCCAGCAAAGCAATTAATACGTCTTTTGGAGGAAGGGTAATTATATTCTTTATCCACATCATTTCCAGCCACAAGGGGAAGTTACATGAAAAAACTACAAGATCACGTCCTGGCTGCATATTACAGCGATGCCCGCCTTAACATCCATCTCTGCTTAAACGATATACGCGAGAAAATCGGTCGCCGCCCTATTCCCAATGAGGATCAGATTGTCGGCTCCTTCAAGGAATTTTCTCTGACCAGCCTAGAGCCGGAAAAGCAGGAAAGATTGATCCGTTTTCTGCGCAAACGCTTCCCTTTTGTCGATGTCCAGGTGGAGGGAGGGAAAAAGGGCGCCCCAACTCCTCTGCCCAAATATTTCGATAATCTGCTGCTGGATTTGTTCAAATCGATTAATCTGCTGCGCAACAGCTTCATCCATCCGGCCGAGCCCGAAGCCCAACTTGACTACCCTTTGCAAAAGACCCTCTTTTTTGCCCTTGGCAAGACCTTTGATGCTGCCCTGAATACAGTTATCACCCGCTTTCAGCTTGATGCCATAAAGCTCGAAGACATGCGTCGATCTGATAGAAACGGTGTGAAAGACGTAGATTGTTTCCCCTTGGCCCTATGCAAAGTCCCTGACAAAGAGAAAAAGACCACCTTAACCCAATCAGACTTTTTATATGACTTTGGAAGGATCCTTCTTTGCTCCATATTTTTGGATAAGAGTCAGAGTGCGGAACTAGTCAGCCACTTCTGGGCAAGTCACCATGGCAATAAATGCCGTACAGACCGACAGCCCATCATTCGGGAATTACTCAGTGTGTATCGTATCCGCCTGCCTTTAAGCCGCCTGCAAACCGATGACAGCCTGACAACTGTCACACTGGACAGCCTCTCCGAACTCTCCCGTTGCCCGAGGCAATTGTTCGATGCCCTGGGCCCCCAAGATCAGCAACGTTTTCGTACCGGGAACTCCCCCGGAGGCACAGACGGTAACAAGGAAGAAGAGGAAAACAGCACTCTCATGCGACGCGGCCTGAGCAACCGCTTTCCTTCATTGATCATGCGCTTTCTTGACTTTGAATCTTCCTGTAAACTGCGTTTTGCTATAGATTGTGGCCAATTCTACTATAATGTCCGCCTGAAGCCACCTACTGGCTTTGTTGATCAACGTGCTAGGGTTCGCCGCCTTGGGAAAAAAATTATTGGATATGGCCGCTTACATGAATTCACAGACAAGTGCAAGTCTGCTGCCTGGAAAAAACTGGAACAGAATTACCTCGATTCTCTCAAAGAAGAGGAGCTGCACAGCCGCAGTGTAACTGACAAAGTTGAGCAGCTCACGCCCTACATTGTGCCCTGCAAACCCCATTACCATTATGCCGATGATCGGATAGGCTTTCGCTTGGCCAGTGAAAATGAAAATAGGGCTAAGTGGCCTGACCTTGGGATATCTGAGGAAAAAGCTAGTAATGCGGTATGCTTGGATCCTCCCAAGGGTCGAGCCATGGAACCGGATTTCTGGATCAGTCATCGTCAGTTGCTGCACCTGGCCTTTTATATTCATCTCCAAGGAAACACTCCCGGTCCTCGCTCGATCGAGTCCATGCTCAAACGCTATCGAAATGGTATGGCCATCCTGTTCAAAGCAATTCGGGAGCGCAAACATCCCCGTACAGGTGAAGCCAGGTCTGAACAGCGGCGAGAGGCGGTAACAAAATGGCTGGACAGTATCTTCAATGGCCACAACAATGCCCTTTTCACAGTCACCCTCGCTGATTTGCCAAGGGTTGTTGGACGTTTTCTCATGGGAGTTGAACCTGCCAAATACAGCGGACAAGATATTGCTCAACGAGTCAAACGGATGGTGGATAAGACAGAAACTCTCTATAACGACATTAAATACCTGGCACGTAAGGACACCAAGCCGGGAAAAAAGAATTATCGGCCCATCAAGTGCGGCCAAATCGCTGATTTCCTAACTGATGACCTGCTTCGTTTCCAGCCCGTTGATCCAGCACATTCCGACGGAGGCAAACTGAACAGTCAGCATTATCAGATTCTGCAGGCTGCCTTGGCCTATTACGGCGCCCATCTCGATGAACCACCCAGAATTGTTGATCTGCTGGACAACGCCGGATTATTATCCGGTGACCAGGCCCATCCATTTCTTTACGGCTCTTCGACGTTTCATGTGGATTTCAGGATATCCTGCACCGGTGAAGCCAAGAGGTAAATCATGCTGATGAACGTCTCGTCTTGTCGGAATCCTCGTGCTCTTGCTTTCGCTGCCTGGAATATACCGTTCAGCGCCTCAATGCGGGCGT
>WFZC01000018.1 GCA_015489765.1 Desulfobulbaceae bacterium | reverse complement strand
TGATACCCGGGTTTGCCGACTGGGACATTGCCTTTGCCACCAATGAAATGGCGATCATGTACCGGCCGGACTCACAGTATGCCGGGGAAATCAACGGCAAAAACTGGCCGGCTATTCTGCTGCGAAATGGCGTTCGCTACGGTCATTCCGATCCCGATGGCGATCCCTGCGGTTACCGCACCCTGCTTACCTGGCAGCTTGCCGAGCAATACTATAACCAACCCGGCTTATACCGGAAATTACAAAAAAACTGCCCGCAAAAAAACATCCGTCCCAAGGAAACCGACCTGATCGCGCTGCTGGAAAGCGGCGAGCTCGATTATCTTTTTATCTACCGCTCAATTGCTGAGCAGCACCGGATGCCCTTTGTCTCCCTGCCCGATGCCATTAACCTGAAATCTGCGGCCATGGCCAGCTATTACGCCCGGGCATCCATCAGGATATCGGGTAAAAAACCGGGCGAGTATATCAACAAAAAGGGCAAACCCATGCTGTACGGAATCACCATCTGCAAAAACGCTCCCAACCGCGAGGCGGCAATCGCCTTTGTCCGGTTTCTCATCGGGCCGGAAGGACGGGCGATAATGAAAAAAAACGGTCAACCTCCCCTGTGGCCGGTCCGGGTGAACGGCAGGGTGGAAGAGCTGCCCAGGGAGCTGAAAAACAGTATCCAAGGCACGCCGTTACCCATGGCCAACTGAGGACGGCAAGGTCGGCATGAGTACCTTTCGCATCGGTATGGCCGCTATCGGCCTCATCCTGATCTTTTTGCTTGCCCTGCCGCTGATCAACATGATCACCGGTACTGATCCCACTGTTCTCCGCGCCACCCTGGCGGATCATGAGGTCAGCGCCTCTATTCTTCTCTCCCTGCGCTGCGCCCTGTGGGCAACCCTTGCCGGGCTCCTGCTGGGAACACCGCTGGCCTATCTGCTGGCCCGCTGTTCTTTCCCTGGTAAAAGCATCATCCAGGGCCTGGTTGATCTGCCGATCATGATTCCGCACACCGCAATGGGTATTGCCCTCCTGATGATCTACGGCAGGAAATTTCTTGTCGGCGGACTTTTTGCAAAAATAGGACTCTCCTTTGTCGGCACCGAGGCGGGCATCAGTCTGGCCATGGCCTATGTTTCCATGCCCTTTCTCGTCAATGCGGCCCGGGATGGTTTTCTGGCCGTGGATCCCAAGCTGGAAAAGGTTGCCCGCACCCTTGGCGCCTCGCCCCGACAGGTATTTTTCCACGTCTCCCTGCCGCTATGCCGACAGGCCATTGTTTCCGGAGCCATTATGATGTGGGCCAGGGGCATATCCGAATTCGGGGCGGTCATTATCCTGGCCTATCATCCCATGGTGGCACCTGTCCTTATCTGGGAACGCTTTGAATCCTACGGTCTCAAATATGCCCGGCCCGTAGCCGTGCTCCTTATTCTCATCTGCCTTGTCGTCTTTGCGGGACTGCGGTGGATGGCGGCACGCAGGCAGGAGGACTAAACATGCTGCGACTTGACGATATCAGCCTGCAGATCGGCGGATTTTCACTCCAGTCAATCAATCTCCATATCCGTCAGGGAGAGTACCGGGTCATCCTCGGCCCCACCGGAGCCGGCAAAACCGTGCTTCTGGAAACCATTGCCGGTCTGAACCGGCCGCAGCAGGGAACAATTTCTCTTGCCGGCAAAAATATCAGCGCCACTGCGCCGGAAAAACGACATTTCGGCATGGTCTACCAGGACTATGCCCTCTTTCCCCACCTTTCCGTTTTCCACAACATTGCCTTCAGCCTGCACATACAGAAACTAAGAAAAAAAATAATCAGGCAAAAGGTCGACCGGATGGCGGAATTTTTCCGGATCAGCCACCTGCTGAAACGACTGCCGCGTGATCTTTCCGGCGGAGAGTGTCAACGGGTTGCCCTGGCCCGGGCCCTGGTGGCCGAACCTGCGATGCTGCTTCTGGATGAACCGTTAAGCGCGCTTGACCGGTTGACCAGGGATCGTTTGCAGGCGGAATTACAGCGGGTCCACCGGCAACTGGGCATCACGGTTTTTCATATAACCCACGACCTGGACGAGGCATTCTTTCTGGCTGAACGGATGGCGGTAATGCGGGAAGGCAGGATTGTCCAGCAGGGGACACCACGGGAAATCGCCCGACGGCCAAAGACCGGATTTGTCGCCAAACTCATGGGACTGAGAAATTTTCTCCCGGCTAGGCTCACCACGGAGGGCATGATTGAGGTGCGGGGAATGGGAAGGCTCAGCCGGGATTTCCTGCGTCCTGCGCCGAAACAGGTGGGCGACTATCTTGTCACCTTTCCGGACCAGGCGGTGGAGATTGGGTCTGTGCAGACAGGTAAAGTGTACTGCTGGCAGGGCATGGCGCGCATTGCCGAAATGCGCCGGGGCCGGGGCCGGGTTGACTTCAAACTGGCCCTACCCGATAACACCATTATCTTTACTGCCTGTTCGCAACGAGAAACAGACCGCTTCCCCTGTTCTCCGGTCCCCGGCATGGAGATCGAGATCGGGATTATGAAAAAAGGCCTGCACCTGCTGGCTGCGAAATAAAGGGAAAAAACACCTGATCACCTCAAGAGCGATAAAACGAGGAGATCGCATCACTGCCGCTATCTGCCACATTGATCTTTGCCGGGCTCTGCCCACCACTGGTCATTTCCGTGGTCTGCCCACTACCAGTCATTTCCGAGGTCTGTCCACTCATCGTCATTTCCGAGGTCTGTTTGTCGGAAATCCAGCGTGTATTTTGGGGGCAACCATTGATCTGGATTCCCGCCCAACAGACTGCGGGGATGACGCACTACCTCGGTTCTCGTCGGATTCCTGCGGGCTCCCCACTCTATTATCTCCACAACCTGTCACCTCGGTCAGCCCATCGTTACCAATTCTTTGGCACTGCTGTAATTTACCCACTACCCGGCATTGCCATAGCCTGCAGACTGCCCGGCATTTCCGAGGTCTGTCCATTCCTCGTCATTTCCGTGGTCTGCCCACTACCCGTCATTTCCGAGGTCTGTTTGTCGGAAATCCAGCGTGTATTTTGGGGGCAACCATTGATCTGGATTCCCGCCCAACAGACTGCGGGGATGACAAAAGCAATAAATCCAAGACGCAGAACAACACTACACAACTTTCCAGGAATCTTTCCCGAATACATGGGACGCAGGCCGCAATATCGCCAGTTTTATAACCAGGTTCTGCAGGTTATTGTCGGCAAACTCCACGGTAACCACTCCCTGGGCTTGGGAAACAGACCTGACCGTGCCGGGCCCCAAAATCCTGTGGCGGACCCGCATGCCCCTGTTATGGTGAACTATTTGCTGTTGTTCTTCGGTGAGCTGTATATTTCTTTATCCGAAAATAGCCCGCGTAGCTGTGTCCTTTCGGACTATTTTCATCATTTGTTGTGGCTGGGACGGTAAATTATGGTCCAGCCATGCTGGTTTATCCGAAAATAGTCCGCATATAAATTTCGCGGCTGAATCCGCTCCCACAAAATTACTCCATCCTGCTGCCTGTATTTTCCCTTTCCGTCACGCTAACCTTGCATTTTTTCCAGTGCTGTGCAAGGATTGTTGGCTTAAGAAAATAATGGCCGTTCATTTTCCCTCACACCTCCAGGAGAATCCCATGTCCGAGTTCACCAATGTCACCGTTGTAAAAAAGGCCAACATCTACTTTGACGGTCAGGTCACCAGCCGGACCATACAATTCAACGATGGCAGCCGCAAGACCCTGGGTATCATGCAGCCCGGCGATTATGAATTTGGTACTACGGAAAAGGAAATCATGGAAATCCTGGCCGGGGAGCTGGAAATCCTTTTGCCGGATGCGGACACATGGCAAAAGATCACCGCCGGAGAATCCTTTACGGTCCCGGCCAATTCAAAATTTTCGCTCAAGGTCAAGACCCTGACTGATTACTGTTGTTCCTATATCAACGAGTAATCCTCCAATTTTAAAAAAATATTCTGCCGATCCGCTCCGGCAATCTATCTTTTTTCATGTCAGGTTCGGAAGTTCCATTCCTGCAGAATAATTGCGGTAACCCGCCTGAGATGGTACCATTGCCGCCATGGAAAACTCGGCGCAAATCACTGCCGCCCCAGGGCAATTCCTCTGGCAGGACACCTGGTCAACCGTCAGGTCCAGAAGAAAATACCTCCTGTTGCTGGCCACTATCCCCCTGCTGCTGACACTCTTCTTTTCCTGGTCGGCTTTTCACTATGGCACACCGGGTTTTCGCGTTGACAAAACCCAGCGCGGCCTGCATGTCTCCACGGTCTTCCAACAAAACAACCCGATCAGGACCGGCGACCTGATTATTGCCGTCAATAACGAGCCCTACAGGGAAATCTTAGGCCATCAGGCACTGCACCCCGACTCTCCCGCGCAATCCCCCACATCTATTACGGTCAAAAGGAATAATCAGACCATTACCTTTGCGCCCCGCCTGTTCCCCGTCACCTGGCCACTCTACTTTTCCATTGCCTGGCCGCATCTTCTCCTTATCATCCTCTTTCTCTCGCTGGGCATTCCAGCCCTGTTCCAGGCCCCTGCCAAAGAACCGGCCGGTCTTTTCTTCTTTATGCTCTGCTGGTTTGCGACAACAATCGCCACCACCCTGCCCTCGCACTTCGGACTCCTGCAACCGGAAATAATCTCACTGAGTTTTTTCGCCATCACCCTGTCCAACTGGCTGGCCTTTGCCGGCTTTGCCCATTTCACCTGCCGGTTTCCCCGCGAAAGGGACTTATGCGCCAAAAAGCCATGGCTGGTAATATTTCTTTATGGAATGCCGCCACTCCTTGCCCTTGTACCGACCCTGTATTTTGCGGGAATGACCAGTGCCTTTTTCAGTGATTTACAGCGATTTCGCAACATTGCCCTTCCTTTTATCATTCTGGGATCTTTCGGCAAGCATTGTATTGATCTCAAGCATCTCAAATCTCCTTTTGCAAAAAACCAGGTCAAACTCACTTTGGCTGCCTACTGGATCAGCTTTGCCCCCTATTTCTTTTTCTACTTGCTGCCAAATCTTTTCTATGACCAACCGCTTATTTCTTTTCGTATCGTTCTTCTGGCCGCCACCATTCTGCCTGCAGCCTACCTGGTTGCCCTGCTCCGTTATCGATTGCTCGGGGTTGATCGGCTCATCAGCCGCATCCTTTCCTATTTTATTACCATCTCCCTGCTAAGCCTCTGCTACGGGTTTCTACTGGCCCTAATCAAGCGATGGTTTTTCGGCCGGCAAATCCTCTCTGAAGAATTTTTTCTACTCTTTCTCCTCGCCATAGCCCTTACCCTCAATCCCCTGGTCAATCGATTGCAAAAGCTTATTGATCATGCCTTTTTCAGATATCGATCAAACGATAACATTCTCCTGTATACATTCAGCCAGAAACTGGCGGCCACCCTGAATTTTGACGACCTGATCTCCCTGATCATCGATGAGCTGCCGCAGCAACTCCAGCTCACGAAAAGCGGGCTGTTACAGCTGGAAGACCACCACCGCCGCCTGTATCCGGCAACCATCTCGCTGAATGCTCTCCTGCAGCCGGAAAGCAGAATCATCGAGCAATTCAACAAAGGCGTCCAAGCCTTCTTCAGCCAGGAAGAACAGGATGACGGACCACTCAATATTGAGCTGAGCAACCTGCAACAGGCGGGATTCACTCTTGCCCTGCCGCTCAGGGGGAACTCTTTGAGCTTAAGCGGAATTCTTCTGCTTGGTCCGCGCAAGGACGGAGGGCTTTTCCGGGAAGACGATATTCGATTGCTGGCCACTCTGGCCAACCAGATCACTATTGCCCTGAAAAACAGCCTCCATTACACGTCGATGATTAAGAGTAAGCAGCAGCTTGAAATCCTGTTTTCCAAAGTCGTCCAGACCGAAAAAATGGCTGCGCTTGGCGAGATGAGCGCCACCCTGGCCCATGAAATAAAAAACCCGCTCGGCATTATCCGCAGTTCAGCCCAGTACCTTGCCGAGTCCAAACGATCAGACGAAATCACCCGGGAAATGCTGGCCTATATCATTGATGAGGTTGACGGGTTAAATGTCATTCTCTCCAACATCCTTGGCCTGGCAAAATTCAAAGAACCGAATATCCACCCAATTGATCTGCAGAAAGAATTGCCGCTGCTCTGTGACCAATGGCGACACTCCGATGATCACAACCGGGACATCCGCCTTCACTGCGAGGTGGACCGACAACTACCGCTTTTCTATGGTGATCTGCAGCAAATTCGCCAGGTGCTGCTGAACCTGCTCCGCAACAGTGAAGACGCCCTGGCCGGGCCGGGAAATATTTATTTGGAGATACAAAAAGAGGGAGAATTCGTTCTCATCAAGGTTGCCGATGACGGGCCGGGCATTGCCGAGGAACATATGGATGAGCTGTTCGGGAAATTTTTCACAACCAGGGAAGACGGACTCGGGCTGGGGCTGACGGTCTGCCGACAGATTATCCAGGCGCATCACGGCACCATTATCATGGACAACGCTAAAAATGGCGGGGCCGAGGTATGCATCCGATTACCCTTGCAACCGGGAACCATTCCGCAACCTGACATAAATAACAAAATATACGATGAATGCGCGAATACTGATACTTGACGATGAACCCCGGATGTGCCGTCTGCTGGAACTGGTCCTGAAAGAACAGGGGTATACCATCCAAACGGCTGCCGATGGAGAAGAAGGTGTCATTTTATGGAAAAATTGGCTGCCTGATCTGGTTATCAGCGACCTGAAAATGCCGAGAATGGACGGCCTTGAAGTGTTGCGTTACCGCAATGGTCATTTCCCGGAGACGCCCTTTATCCTTCTCACTGCCTTCGGCACCGTCAAAACAGCGGTGGCGGCCATGAAAGAAGGTGCCTTTGATTATCTCACCAAACCCGTGGATCATACACAATTACGCGACCTGGTGGCAAGGGCGCTGGAAGAATATGGGCCGGGCCGGAGCCAACGGATGATCGGCAACTCGGCGGCCATGCATGCCTTGCACAAAGAAATTTCCCTGGCCGCATCCACCGACAGTTCGGTGCTGATTATCGGAGAATCAGGCACCGGTAAGGAACTGGCGGCACGGGCCGTGCATGATGGTTATGGCGGGGAAAAATCTCCGTTTGTCCGGGTCAACTGCCCGGCTATTCCGGCTGAGCTGTTGGAAAGTGAACTGTTCGGACATAAACAGGGGGCCTTTACCGGGGCCACAAAAGACAGAAGGGGGGCCTTTGCCGCCGCCGACGGCGGCACCCTGTTTCTTGATGAAATAGGCGATCTGCCCTTGTCCCTGCAGCCCAAACTGTTACACGCCGTAGAGCAGAAACTGATCACACCTGTGGGGACAACCACTCCAAAAAAAATTCAGGTAAAAATCATCACCGCCACCAATCGCAATCTGGAAGCAATGATCAGCGATGACCTGTTCAGGCAGGACCTCTTTTATCGTCTCAACACCTTGACCCTGCGCCTGCCTCCTCTGCGGGAACATAAGGAAGATATCGAGGAGCTGGCCCTTTTTTTTATAGAACAGTTCCGAAAAAAAAACGGCGGCCCGGCAATCCGGCCCACCCCGGATACCCTTGCCCGCATGAGATCCTATGACTGGCCGGGCAATATCCGTGAACTGGGCAATGTCATTGAACGGGGTTGCCTACGTGCTGAAAACGGGGTTTTCACCGAGGAAATGCTCCCGAAAAAAATGATCGCAGCCAACAAAGACGCAAACACTGACCCGGCAACAACCGCTCCCCTTGATCTCATCGGCCGGGAGCGTGGACTGATTATGCAGGCGCTTGAGCAGTGTTACTGGAACCAGACCAGGGCGGCCCGGCAACTGGGCATCACCCGCAACACCCTGCGCTATCGCATGAAGAAATTCGGGATCAAAAAAGGATAAAAATATCACATCTATAAATAACTCAAACCAAAACATCGACTCTTACTATCATACCAGGCCACCTTTGCCCCGATCCAGACCGGCGTACCTCCGTCAATGGGACATAAAATCATCATTTTCTGCCCCTTGTCGAGCTTGAGAGTTTGCCGACAACTGATTTTCATACCCGCCAACCCCGCGTCCTTAATCTGTCCAAGATACCAGGATGAAGGTCCACGACCATCCTTTGGAGAAAAGGACACGGCATGACGCAGGGGTCTGCGTTCAAATCGGCGGCGTTCAACGGGAGGTGGTTTGTTGTGCATTTTGTCTCTTGCCTTTTGGTAAATAAACAAAAATCTAAATTCTTTGTCAAAGGCAAAGCAAAAACCACGCCACCTATAACCATCACGAGTTAACCCATGATGTCATAAAGTTACAGAACGACTGCTTGTACAAATTCAACAAACCCCAAACCATCTTGGTGCATATGCACCACCAAAACGGTTGATATGCACCGGCACGGGCAAGGCAGTTGTACCGACTTTTTCGTGCCAGTAGAAATTTTCAGGCGGCAAAATTTCCTCTATGATGCTATTATTTGCCGGGCAAAATGGACATGAATTGCCCGCCCAACAAAACGCTGCACCAACAATCTCGCAAAGGAAATGACATGACTACGACAGTCCGTCAGTTTTACCGGAAAATCAATGACTCCCTGACCTATTGTTTTAATGTCGAATTATCCGCTCCTCTGACCGATGAAGAAGAAAAGCAACTCCGCCTGCTGCTGGCCGACGGCTTCCTGGCCGAAACCGTATCCACCGAGCCGTTGCTTACCGGGGAACGTGTTATCGAGGTCGGTCCGCGGCTCAACTTTGCCACGGCCTGGTCGTCAAACATGGTGTCCATCTGCCGGGCCATCGGTCTTGAAAATATCAGCCGGGTGGAACGCTCCCGCAGGTATCTTGTGCCCACGGGCGTTGACATGCAGCAGTTTATCGCATCCCACCACGACCGGATGACCGAATGTCTCTATCCCGAACCCCTGACCACCTTTGAAACCGGCATTGAGCCGGAACCGGTCTACGAGGTGGACATGATCTCCAAGGGGCCGGACGCGCTGCTCGAGATTCCAGGTATTTCTATGGATGAGCGGGACCGGAATTTTTATTATGATTATTTTGTCAAAAAACATGGCCGTAATCCCACCATTGTTGAAATCATGGACCTCAACAATGCCAACTCGGAACACTCCCGCCATGGTTTTTTCCGGGGCAAACAGATTATAGACGGCCGGGAACAGGACCAGACCCTGTTTCAACTGGTCACAGACACCCTCAAGGCCAATCCCAAGGGCTCGGTGGTCGCCTTCAAGGATAACTCCAGCGTAGTGGAAGGCCATGATATCACGACCCTGCACCCACAATCGCCGGGAGCGCCGTCTCCCCTGCAGCCGATCCAGGTCCATTACCAGCCCCTGCTGACTGCGGAAACCCATAACTTCCCCACCGGGGTGGCGCCCTTTCCGGGCGCGGAAACCGGGACCGGCGGGCGGATTCGTGACGTCCAGGCAACGGGCAAGGGAGGTTTTGTCATGGCAGGCACCGCCGGATATTGCGTCGCCAATCTCCATATTCCCGGCTATGAACTTTCCTGGGAGCACCATTATGAATGCCCGCCCAACCTGGCCTCGGCCCTGACCATTGAAATCGAGGCCAGCAACGGGGCCTCGGATTACGGCAACAAGTTCGGCGAACCGCTGATCCAGGGTTTTACCCGTTCCTTTGACCTGCGCCTGGAGAGTGGCGAGCGCTGGGGCTTTATCAAACCCATCATGTTTACCGGCGGCATCGGCCAGATAGACAGCCGTCACACGAAAAAGGCAGCGGAAAAAAAGGGGATGCTCATCGTCCAGGTGGGCGGCCCGGCCTACCGGGTCGGCTTTGGTGG
>WFZC01000017.1 GCA_015489765.1 Desulfobulbaceae bacterium | reverse complement strand
CCGGGACATACCCGGAAAAAGCGTGGCAGAAAACCACTGCCCAAAGACCTCCCCCGGACAGAAATCGTCCATGATATCGACGAAGAAGACAAGGTCTGCGCTTGTGGCTGCCAACTCAGGAAGATCGGTGAGGAGACCTCGGAGCAGCTGGATATTATCCCGGCCCGGATGCGGGTCATCCGTCATATCCGGCCCAAGTACGCCTGCCCGGCATGCGAAGGTGTGGAGGATGACGGCCCGACGGTCAAAATCGCTCCTGTTCCCGCGCAGATCATCCCCAAATCCATTGCTTCTCCGGGCCTGCTGGCTCATATCCTGACCGGCAAGTTTGTTGACCACCTGCCATTCTATCGCCAGGAAAAGCAGTTGATGCGGCAAGGGGTCGAGATATCGAGGGGTTCCATGTGCCGCTGGGCCATGCAGGCCGCCGAGGCCTGCCAGCCGCTTCTGAACCTGCTGGAAGAAGAGGTTCTGGCCGGGTTATACATTCAGGCCGATGAAACAACGGTTCAGGTTCTGGATGAACCCGGCCGAAGTCCGACCAGCAAGTCCTACATGTGGGTTTTTCGACGAGGTGACCCGGGCAGACCCATCCTGATTTATCAATATCATCCCACCAGGGCCGGAGACGTGGCCAACGCATTCCTGCGCGATTTTTCCGGCACCGTGCAGACCGATGGCTATGGGGGGTATGATTTTCTGGACACCAGGGAGGCCATTCGCCATATTGGCTGCTGGGCCCATGTCCGGCGCAAGTTCACCGATGTCATCAAGGCCTTGGGGAAAAAGCGCAAGACCGGGGCTGCTGACGTGGCGTTACGCTATATTGGTCAATTGTATCGACTGGAGCGCAAGGCCAGAGATGGTGGTTACGGTCCGGATGAGATATACAGGATGCGCCAGGAGGAGGCCAGGCCGATCCTGGAAGACTTTGAAAAGTGGCTCAGGAAGAAAAAGCTGCAGACTCCACCCAAAGGGTTACTGGGCAAGGCCGTCGCCTATACCCTGAACCAGTGGCACCGGCTGATCGGCTACATTGAGGATGGCCATCTCTGCATTGACAACAACATGGCGGAGAACAGCATTCGGCCCTTTGTTCTCGGCAGGAAGAACTGGTTCTTTTCCGGCACTCCCGAAGGCGCCGAGGCCAGTGCGCTGTTCTACAGCCTGATCGAGACCGCCAAGGCCAGGGTGATTCAGTTCTCAGTTACCCCATGCGCGACTTCAACAAGTTACCAATAAATATGAACAACGCCTCCAAAAGTTGGTATAGAACTCATGCCGAAAGACCATAAGGAGGCTCATTTGAAGTTATCACAAATCGAAGTTCGTCCAGTTTCCCCTGCTGAAGAGCCATTATTTCAACAACTTATGCAGGAACATCATTATCTTGGTTCTTTGCCGAAAATCGGTAACACCATTTGGTATGTCGCTACCCGTAGGGATGAATGGGTTGCCCTGCTCAGTTTTTCCGCCGCCGCATTAAAATGTAGCGTTCGCGAAAACTGGATAGGATGGAGTTTTCGTCACCAATATGACAGACTTCCGCTGATAGCAAACAATTCACGTTTTTTGATACTGCCTCAACATCACCAGAAAAACCTGGCTTCTAAAATTTTATCATTATGCAAAAAGCGTATTCAACAGGATTGGCTCAATAAATTCGGTTACCCGTTATTGCTCATGGAGACGTTTGTTGATCCGTCCAGGTTTGTCGGCACGATCTACAAAGCTGCGAATTGGCAATACCTGGGAAAAACCAGGGGGTACCGACGCAACCGTGACGGTTACAGTAAAAACCGTTCAACTCCAAAACTTGTATTCGTGCAGCCTTTGCAACGAAATGCCCGCTTTCTATTATCAAATGATATCATACCGGAAAACTATCGTACAGGAGCAGTAAGGATGAAATTGACAGCTGAACAAATGCGATCTTTACCAGATTTTTTCAAAGAAATCGATGATCCACGGCGAGCTCAAGGGAAAAGGCATCAACTCCATACTGTATTGGCTATTGCAGCAGGAGCTGTTCTTTGCGGTATGAGAGGGTATAAAGCTATATCCGATTGGGCCAAGAAATTATCACCCCTCATGCGTGAAAGGTTTGGTTGTCGTATTCGAAATGGTAAAAGGATTGTTCCAAGTGAAGGCATCATTCGTGATGTACTTATGCGGGTTGATCCTGTTCAGCTGGACTCCGCACTTCAACGCTGGAACGAATGTTACGGCGCAGTGGATGAAAGCCTGGCAATTGATGGAAAAACAATGTGTAATGCTATTGATCAAAAAACCGGCAGGCAAACTCATATCATGAGTGCCATTGGTCACCAAAGCGGTCAATGTTACACCCAAAAAAAGTCGGCACCCTGCCGATTGCAGACAGTGACAAAGAAAAACAAACCAACGAAATCAAAATTGCAGCCCCCTTACTTGATGCCATCGACATTACAGGAAAAACCATTACCGGAGATGCCTTGTTAACCCAACGGGATTTTGCGAATTATCTGGTTGAAGAAAGAAAAGCTCACTATCATTTCACTGCCAAGGGGAACCAAAAAACATTAATGGAGGACATCTCGTTCCTCTTTGAAAATATCGACCGTCAACCAGATTTTACCACTGTGGATCCCCCTGATCACGGACGCATTGAGACCAGAAGGATTTGGACATCTTCTGAGCTTAATGATTACCTTGATTTTCCGCATGTGGGACAGGTTTTTAAGATTGAGCGCATCACATATTTTACGAAAACCGGTAAAGAGACAAAGGTTACAGCCCTTGGAATTACCAGCAAAACTCCTGATCAGGCCAGTGCCGAACAGGTGCTGAAAGATAATCGTGGTCATTGGTGCATTGAGAATAGCTGCCATTATATTATTGATTGGATTTACGATGAAGACCGCTGCAGAATCTCCAAGGGTTACGGTCCCGAAAATATGACAAGGCTGAGAAGGTTCGCAGTGGGTTTACTCAAAAGCAAGGGTGTTAAAAATGTTTCACAAAAGGTCCGCCAATTAGCTAGTGCCTGTCCATAAATAGCCATTTTCCCCAGAGACTATATAGGAATGATTCTTATCTGTAGTATATTCCTGCATATTCTTCCGCCTCAAGCCCGGTTTTACTTCCACAGTACAGCGGCTGGCCTCTAATTGCTGAAAGTTGGACGCACCTCTCCTGTAAACTGGTCAATCCCGTTGTCACGGAAAGGATACTTCAGGCTAACTGATGGCGAGCCATGGTCAGCAGGTTGGCTGACACGATGGACGCCCATACATATTTCTTGAATGATTCAAATCCCTTCCACAGGCATCGATCAAGTCCCAGGCTTCGTTTCAGCCAGGATATGCCGGATTCAAT
>WFZC01000016.1 GCA_015489765.1 Desulfobulbaceae bacterium | reverse complement strand
TCTCTATTTTGAAGGGGACCGGGGACAGCCGTTTCGTATTCTGCGGACGGTAAAAAACAGGTTCGGCTCAACCAATGAAATAGGGGTCTTTGAGATGAAGGAATCGGGCCTGGCCGAGGTGGCAAACCCGTCGGCCCTGTTTCTTGCCGAACGGCCTGTCAATGTGCCCGGTTCCGTGGTAATGCCGAGCATGGAGGGAACCCGGCCTATCCTGGTTGAGGTGCAGGCCCTGGTCAGCCCATCCAACCTGGGAACCGGCCGCAGGACCGCAATCGGCGCCGATCCGCAGCGACTGGCCCTGCTCACTGCCGTGTTGGAAAAAAAACTGGGGCTTACATTATTTGATCACGATATCTTTCTGAATATTGCCGGCGGTATCCGTATCGATGAACCGGCCCTGGACCTGGGAGTGGTCGTAGCCCTGCTCTCCAGCCTGTTTGAAAAGGTGGTGGATCCAACAACCGCTGTCTGCGGCGAGGTAGGACTGGCCGGTGAGATACGGGCTGTTGGTCAAATGGAAATGCGATTGAGGGAAGCCGACCGGTTGGGATTTACCACCTTTCTCATGCCCGAATCCAGTTATAAGCGGCTGGAAAAATTACCTGAAAGCGGTATGAACATCCATGGTGTTGCCACGGTACAAAATCTGGTCGAACTTCTTTTTCAAAAGGGGTAAAATTTGGCTTGCCTGAACTTACCTGCATTTCACAACAGGAGCTTCAATAAATGGATTTTAAAGACATTTTTACACGTACCTGGAATCTGTTTGTCGCCAATTTACCGGCCCTGATTCTTTCAACCCTGGTCTATATTGGAGTTTCCGTTGTCTCTTTCGGAATAATGACGCCTGTGTTGACGGCAGGATACATGCAATCGCTTCTGTTGCTGATAAGAGAGGGACGCAAACCGTCAGTTCGTGATCTTTTCGGTCAGATGCGCTTGTTTTTCCCACTGCTTGCCTTTCTGGTGGCCATTATCCTGATGGTGAGTATCGGTTTTGGTGTTCTGGTTATTCCCGGTATCGTTGCCATCATTGCCCTTAGTTTTTTCTGCCTCTATATGCTGCCGCTGATGACCGACCAGGGCCTTGACCTTATGGATGCCATTAAAACGAGCAGTCGCATGGCCCTGGAACCGCCTGTCAGTGAACATATCGCTGTAGTCGCCATTTTTTTGATCATCAACTCCATCGGTAATTCGACCGGAATTGGAGTGTTGTTCACCCAGCCCTTTGCCACCCTGTTCATCCTTATGGTCTATGAACGCAAACGGCGGCGGATGATTACCTTTTCTAACCCGGAAATTCCATCTCCCCCGGGAGCATAACCACGATCTAATCAGGGAACACGGGCGATAAAATACATGGAATGATAGGTCAGGGTAACTCCATTGTCAGTGCTGAAACAGCGCTGATAGGCCAGGGAAAATCTCTTTTGTCTTTCCCTGTTCCATCCTGGCTGGGCCAGGGCATTGACCCCGGTTTTACGAAGATGATCCTGGACGGTAACTGGATTTGGAAAAATAATGGATTTAAGCGACTCTTCTGCCGATATTACCTCAAAAGACCCCTCAAGCATTTTCCGTACATGGACAAGTGAAATATAATCAAGCCCCTTACCGGTGATCTTTCTTATTTCCCGCAGATTTTCCGGTCCATACATGGAAAAGGCCATCATTCCTCCAGGCCTTAGGTGGGCCCGTAATTTAAGAAAAAGAGCCTGCAGATCATGGAGCCAGTGAAAAGTGGATGATGAACAGATGAGATCATACTTTTCCGGCAGTTCTATTTTTTCTATATCTCCGGGAAGAAACCGCATATTTATAGATGATCCGAGGGATAAGACCTTTTTTGAAAATTCATCCACAAGATCATTGACATCAAAAAGTTTTACCTCCGGAAACATGGTTACAAGGTTACGGGTCAAATATCCGGTACAACAGCCTACTTCCAAAATATATTCAGGCGCTGTTTCCACGGCTTCCCCTATCATGGTCAGCAGACGGCGGGCAGTTTTTTGCTGTACAATCGCGTACTGATCATAGGTTTTAGCGGCGCCGGCAAAATGGCGACGGATTTTTTCCTTTTCTGCCTTCACTCTGTCCCTGCCCCTGTCTCTTATACACATCTGACG
>WFZC01000015.1 GCA_015489765.1 Desulfobulbaceae bacterium | reverse complement strand
GGTGGAGACGTAGTCACTGCCGGCTGTCGCCGTGTCACCGACCTCGCTGGCTGCCCGGTAGGAGACCGTCAGGTTGGCAGACGGCTCGACCGTCGCGCTGGAGGTGAGGGTAAAGGTTGACGGACCCGCACTCTCGGCCTGCGCGCCATCGCTGGCAATGCTGAGGGTCGCGGTGTCGTTATCGTCGGTTATTGTCCCCCGGGCACTGGCGCTGGCCGTCACATCAGCATCGCTTGCGCCGGTCAGGGTTACGGTGAAGGTCTCGTTCCCCTCCACGTTGCTGTCGTCGATGAGGGGGACGCTGATCACTCCGCTGGTGCCCACAAAGGGAACGCTGCCGCTGCTGGTGGAGACGTAGTCACTGCCGGCTGTCGCCGTGTCACCGACCTCGCTGGCTGCCCGGTAGGAGACCGTCAGGTTGGCAGACGGCTCGACCGTCGCGCTGGAGGTGAGGGTAAAGGTTGACGGACCCGCATTCTCGGCCTGCGCGCCATCGCTGGCAATGCTGAGGGTCGCGGTGTCGTTATCGTCGGCTATTGTTCCCCGGGCACTGGCGCTGGCCGTCACATCAGCGCTGGAACTGCCGGTCAGGGTCAAGGTAAAGGTCTCGTCTCCCTCCACGTTAGTGTCGTTTACCAATGGAACATCGATACTCGCTGTTGTGCCGACGAATGCAATACTTCCTGTTGTGGTTGCCCTGTAATCACTGCCTGCCGTGGCCGTGTCTCCCGTCTCACTGCCCGTCGTATAGGACACAGTAACCGCGGCCGACGACTCGATGACCACGCCGCCGGAGGAGACGGTAAAACTGGATACACCCGCATTTTCCGCGACCCTGCCATTGGAGGAGACCGAGAGGGTTGCCGTATCATCGTTGGTGATGGTGCCGGTGCCGGAAGATGTCACGAGATTGACGCTGTTATCGGCCGATGGCGTAACCTGCGGATTGGAAAGCTGCAGGGTGAAGGTTTCATCGCCCTCAACCGCAGTATCCGGGAGCACCGTGACATCAACCGTCTTGCTGGTGTCACCCGGCGCAAAGGTCAAGGTTGATGTGGAGATTCCCTGAAAATCTTTACCTGATGTTGCCGTGCCATCGGCGGTGGCATAATCGACCGTCACCTGATCGCCCGCCTTGACCGCGGGGTTGATGGTGAGCGTGAAGGTCATGGTGCCGACCGTATCTTCGGTCCCGGAGACATTATCCACAGAAATCGAGTAGGTTGTCGCCCAGCCCGCTGACGGGATAAGCAAGAGCAACCCGAACAATACTGCAAACAAATGCTTCTTCACTGCCCATCTCATCGTTTCGTTCCGCTTCATGGTAGTTCCCCAGGTCGCCTTCATGCATTTTCCAGGTTGCTGCATCTCACATCCCTGTTGCCGCTCTATCAAAACCGTTTTTTAAACCCTATCTTCACCAGGGCCCTGCCGCGATTGCCCTCGGAGTAACCATAGGCCACATAGTCATAGAGTCGGCTCGATTCCATACCAAGAGAATTGCCACTCTGTATGGGTTCCTGGACAACGGCCCGGTAGGTGCTGTTCTTGCTGTCAAGCTGCGACGTCTCCAGAAAATCATTGCTGTCAACCTCGTTATCGCCGCTGAGGTCCAGGTTGGCCACATCGTTATCCGGCTCCTGGCTGTTTGCGGCGCGGAGCAGATTCGCATTTTTGGCACCACTCGTCAAAAGCGGCGCCAACAGTTCCTGTGGAGAGTTTTCATTGGCCAGCTTCTGAATCCCTTCCATGGCGGCCGACTCGGCAAGGTAAAAATTTCGTTCAAACACGGCATCACTGCGGACAACGGCCTTTTCGGTCGTTGTGGTGTCAGTGGCCATCAATGCCACAAAGGTGAGAAGAAGAAGGACCAGCAGGGCGGCAACAATGGCTGTTCCCTGTTCATTTTCCGCAACAGCGACAATGGAATTCCTGAGTGACGTGTGCTTGTTCATAGCTTTCCGCCCGATTAAAATGAATTCTGAACCCTTGTGAGATCCACCCTGCTTATTTCGCGTCCGTTCCAGCGGACAAAGATATTGATGATTTTCGAATTTGGGATATTGGCGCTGTTATCGGTCACGTCCCATTCCACGCTGTAAGGGGCACGGGTGACCATGTGGCCGTCGCCCACCACTGCCGGCGTCCCCTGGACCGAAAGCTCCGTGTCCGTGTACGGTAATGCCAGCAAACGCTCGGCCTGGTCCATTGCCCAGGTATACCCTTCGGTCTCCCGCTTGGAGCTGGCGTTATAGCTCATACTTCTGGTCTGCAACCCCACAACGGCAAGGACCCCGATCCCCAGAATAACCAGCGCGATCATTACCTCGATGATCGTGAAGCCTTCAGCAGCGGCTATCATTTCCTGTAGCGTTTTTTTCGCCTTCATCATCTCTTTCCCCACCCGGCACTCACTTACCTGCATTGCGAACACGGATCCTGAATTGCTGGGTCCAGGTCTGGTTTGCACTCGTTACCCTGCCCGGATTCTCCACCTGCCCCATCATGAAGACCTGGACGGTGCGAATCTTGTCCAGATCGGTTTCACTGCCGAGGCTGGTGAGAACATTGCCGGTGCTGTCGTAATAGGTGAACTGGAGGTCGATAATATTGGCGGCAACAGGCTGTCCGGATCCGCCCTGGGCATAGCGCAGGCAACCGGGCCGCCTGTCACCGGCTGCCATCACCGGGCCAGGGGTCCCGGAACAGTTATCAAAGGTCCTGTAAAACGCGATATTTTCGCCCGGATCATCGGCATCACCGTCGGGCTCAAGGAACTGGTCACCATCGCCATTGTCCCTGTCCGTGGTGAAATGGATGGAATTGGAGTCTGTATCTGCACTGTCATCGGAGGTATCAAGCAGGAAGCCGATTCTTTTCTTGCCAACGGGATTGCAACAGGCCTCACGGATCTCGTAGGTCATGAGCTGTTTTGCCGCCCGCATGTCCTGGGTCAAGTCGACCATCATCTCCTGCGCGGTCTGGTACTTTCCCGTGGAGGAAAACATCTTGACAAGCCCCGTGAGGACCAAACCGAGGATAACCATGGCGATCATCACCTCAATCAAGGTAAAACCAGCCATGGAGCGGGATAGATCATATTTCTTCATTGTCTCAGTATCCTGCCGGCAGTTGAGATTGTGAATGTGCTGCAATCGCCACGGTCCGCCATGTACACGGACACAGGTCCACTGCTCGTGGCGGTGCCACGGGGCGACAAGGTAAACCAGGGCTCTGAGCCCGAAGTAATCGCCGTGGGCGAGGAATTACAATCAGCGGTAAGTCGGGCCCCGGGCAGATTGGTAAAGTCACGGACAATCACCTGGCGCCCTGCCGCCCGGAAGGCTGCTATCTCGGCTGCACCCATGGGACACGACGGGTTGGCGGTATATGCAGTAGGCACGGTCCAGCGTGAATTGCGCGGCCTGTCACCCTCGATCAGCTGGTAACTGTTGCCGCAAAACATGATACGCCACTGGTTCCTGGTTTCCACGGCCTTCATCTTCGCCTTGTTGATATCACCCCGGATTCGGGAGACAGCCGCGCGATACACGTACCCGGGTTTCCAGGACATGTACGCCGGCACGGCGATGCCGGTAATGAGGCCGATGATGGCGACGACCACCATCACTTCCACCAAAGTAAAGCCATGTTGATTCCGAGTCATTTGCATCCTCTTGACCATGGAAAACGCTTATCCCTGGAAGCAAGAAAGCAAATAACGCACCAATAACGGAACGAGAGAAAAAGAAAGAGCGCCAGCGGAAACAACAACAGAAACTCAATGATATACAACAACATCCCGGTGGGACCCGGGACAAGGCGGGGAGGGGGATAAAATCAATAATATAAAATAATTTTATAAAATACGAACAAGGTGTTAAAAAAATTTCCAGCCAGGATGGAACTCAACCCAGCCCGTAATCCTTAATCTTTCCTAAAAGAGAAGGATAACTGATCTCGAGGAGCTCGGCGGCCTTGGACTTGTTGCCGCCGGTGGCGTCAAGGGCACGCCGAATGAGGCTCTTTTCCATAATTTTCTGTGCTTTTTTTATGGAAAAACCGGCAAAGAAATCATCAAGCCGGCGTGCCTGTCGTTTTGTTCCGAACTCGGACGGCAGGTTCTCCGGAAGAATAACCTTCTTTTCCGCCAGGATAACGGCCCGCTCAATGACATTCTCCAGCTCCCGGACATTGCCTGGCCATGAATGTCCCATGAGGAGCTGCATGGCCGCAGGAGCGATACCGTTGACCTCCACATTCATCCGGGCGGCCAGTTTTTCAGCAAAATGACGGCTCAGGAGAGGAATATCCTCTGATCGCTCCCGCAACGGCGGAATATGGATATTGACGACATTGAGGCGATAGAAAAGATCCTCACGGAAATCACCTTCTCTCACCTCTCGAGCCAGGTCACGGGCTGTTGCTGCAATCACCCGGGCATCGACCTTTCTGCTCCGCGCCGCACCCACCGGTCGTATCTCCTGCTCCTGCAGGACGCGAAGCAGCTTCACCTGCATGGAAACGGGCAGCTCCCCGATCTCATCAAGAAAGATGGTGCCGCCATCGGCCTCCTCGAACAACCCTTTCTTGTTCTTCTCCGCACCGGTAAAGGCTCCTTTCATGTATCCGAACAGTTCGCTTTCCAGCAGGTTTTCCGGTATACCGCCACAGTTGATAGCAACAAACGGCTTGCCCGCCCTGGGACTGAGGTCGTGGATCCCCCGGGCCACGAGTTCCTTACCCGTACCAGACTCTCCTGTCACCAGGACCGTGGTCGCATGCTGCGCCACCTTGGTGGCCAGTTGAAAGATCTCCCGCATCTTCTTGCTCTTGCCCACCATGCGGCCAAATCCGGATGGCCCCCCGATATCCGCCAACTGTCGACGGAGAGCGGCATTTTCCCGCTGCAGGGACTCCCGCTCTTCCGCTTTCTTGAGGACCAGCAGGATCTCCTCTGCCTTGAACGGTTTGGAGATATAGTCATAAGCCCCCTGCTTCATGGCCTCGATGGCGCTGTCTACCGTGCCGTAGGCCGACATCATGATAATGGTCGCGCCATGCTCCAGAGCCGAGGCCTTTTGCAGAAAATCCATACCATCCATCACGGGCATGCGGATGTCGCACAAGACAAAATCAAGGTTTCCTGCCTGCAGCATGTCGAGGCCCTGTTGCCCGTTACCGGCCGTCTCGACCAGGTAACCCGACCTCGAAAGGATCGCCCGCAGCATATGTTGCATATTCTGCTCATCATCGATGACCAGAACACGTTTTTGCTCCTTTTCCATCGCCGTCACCTGAAGCTCAAAAAGTTAGCAATTTATTCCAACCCCGCAGGATCCGTTTCCTTTTCCAGCAGAGAGGTATTACTCGGGGGACAGGGGCAGTCGTATCTCGACGGTGGTTTCCTGACCATATGTACTTCGAACCACCATGCTGCCGCCATGGGCCGCGATGATCGAGTGGGAGACGGACAGGCCGAGTCCTGTTCCCTTGCCGGGATCCTTGGTGGTAAAAAATGGATCAAGGACATTGGCCAGATCCTCCTCGCGGATTCCTTCGCCATTGTCAGTGATCGCAATCACAACCTGTTCTGCACCGGCTCCCGATTCCTGCAGGAATTCGTTCCTTGTGTGGATAGTAACCCTTCCCTTCTCCCTCCCTGCGGCGGCTATCGCATCTGCACTGTTCATGAGACAGTTGAGAAAGACCTGCCTGAGCTGGTCCGGATTTCCCACGACCCTATCACTGGCAGCGGAACAGGAAATCCTGACGTCAACATTGTCCATAAATGGCTGCTGCTCGACCATCCTGACCAGGGAAGAAAGAATATCATGCAGGGACACCTCCAGTTGCTGCAGGGACGGAACACGTGAATAATCGAGTAATTGCCGGATAAGCGTGTTGACCCGTTGCAGCTCCTGTTCCGCCCGATCAACATAGTCGAGCCATTCCTCTGGCGGCAGGTCCCTGATTTTCAGTAATCCCAGGTATCCCTGGACAATACCCAGCGGGTTACCGATCTCATGGGCCATACCCGCGGCAAGTCGCCCTATGGAGGCAAGCTTTTCCGCACGTATCATTTCCTGCTGTGTATTGCGGAGTTCACGATTGGCCATCTCCAGTGAATGCACGGTCGAGCGCAACCGCTCCCTGTCCCCCTCTATACGCTCCATCATCCGGTTCAGGGCACCTGACAGCTGCCCGAACTCATCACCCTGGCCAAGCATCAAGAAAGGGATACCATCTTCCTCGGAATAGGATTCAGCAAGACCGACAAGGTTCTCGACCGGTCGAACGGTCGAACGGATAAAACGAAAAAGGCCGACCACGGACAAGACAATCAGGTTGACCAGGAGGGAAACAAGGATAATTCGCTGGTACCTCCTGATGGACGACAGGATCGATGAGAATGGAATCATCACCGCCATGCCGCCAACCACATGGCCCTGCTTTTTTACCGGAACAGCGACAACCAGGCTCCGTTGGCCGAAAAAAAACAGCGCAGGGCGCACGCCGATGACCCGGGACTCCTGCTGACCGGTCATCGCCGCCCTGCGCGCCACCTCCATCACAGAATCGGCAGAACAGCGGGGTATACCGGTAATGCCCTCTATCCCTTGCCCCGGCCTGAACAGCAGACCGCACTGAGCATCCCCAAGACGGCTGACAGCATCCCCGGGGGCACCACCTGTCGAAGCCACCGCCAGCAGGTCACTGGTTCGACGCAGTTCCCTGTAGATACTATCCCGCTGCCAGAACGTAACGGTCACCAGGTAGACAAGCAGCATGCCAATGCCCAGCAGGACCACCAGGGTGACAAGTATTTTTGATTTCAGTCCAAAGGAGATGATCACGCCCCCTGTTGAAGGTGAAAGAAAAGGATGCCCTGGGTGAAGTATAGCGTACCCCGGGTTGCGGGCAAAATTCTTGCGGCATACATCCTGCCAAGAAACGCCGGACAAAGACGCATGGCATCCCGAGGAACCGGGACAGACGAACTCTCTTCACGCCGGCAACATGGGATTTGCGGAACTAATCCATCCAGGCTGGATCCGGCTATTCTGCTTCATTTTCAAAGTACAGGATTTAAGTGGTATTATTACTGCATACCATCCCGGGAACAGGCCTATCCAACAAGAGAGGAGAACAGTATGCCAAGAAGACAGTGGAGTGACGGAGGTTTCACGCTCATCGAAATACTGATCGTGGTGGCCATTATCGGTATCCTGGCAGCCATCGCCATACCCAACTTCATTGCCTACCGGGACAAGGCATTCTGCACCCATGCCGAAGAGGATGCGAACAGCATCATTGCGACCCTGGCATCCTACTTTGCCACCCCTTCCCGCAACACATTGACAGTTCCCGTCAACATTACCGGGAATCAGGATGGCGGGGGGATGCCCAGCATGGTCAACGGCATTGTCTATCCCCTGCTGAGCGGGAAGAATACAGCCTCCATATCAGGCACACTGCCAAACCTGACCATTACTGTTTATGATGGGGCCCGGCGCTGTCCCCGGTCGTACCAGGCCGCCGATGCTCAATGGAACAACTGGTCGTTCACAAAAAACCTCCGATAGGCCCCTGCCAGTGACAAAAAATGACAGGACAGCCCGGCAAGACTGACACAAATTGTCATCTCCCTCGGAATCAGGGGGAACATTTTTTCCTCTGCATGGAGGCCCGAAACATACAATCAAAATAACGT
>WFZC01000014.1 GCA_015489765.1 Desulfobulbaceae bacterium | reverse complement strand
GTTCTGAAACTGCTCACCATTGAGTCTCCCGCACCGATAACAAAAATCGGCACCAAATGGCAGGCAACGGCAGCGGCTGCCTCCTATCAAGTGGATCAGGAATATATTGATGCCATTACCGCGATCAGGCGGGCCGAACAACAGCAGATGCGGGATTATATGGACCATTCTGGCTGCCTGATGGCATTTTTACAGGATGCCCTTGATGACCCGGCACCATCAGATTGCGGCAAATGCCGGAACTGCGCCCCTGACCTACTGCTTCCTGAAACTTTTGATGACGAACTGGCCAACCGAGCCGCGTTGTTCCTGCGCCGAAGCTATCAGCCGCTTCCGCCCAAAAAACAGTGGCCTGCAAAAGATATGTTCCAGCGTTCTCCCCTTGGGGCATACAGAATCCCGGAGAAACTGCAGGCCGGAGAGGGGCGGGCTTTAAGCCTGTGGCGGGACGCGGGCTGGGGACAACTTGTTGCCCAGGGCAAGTACCGCGACAACAGTTTTTCTGGTAATCTTGTGGATGCCTGTGTGGAAATGCTGAGTGTCTGGTCTCCAGACCCGGCGCCCAAGTGGGTCACCTGTATCCCATCCCTGGAACGTCCTGATCTTGTCCCTGATTTTGCCGCGCGGCTGGCAGAGGCGCTGGGTCTGCCCTTTGTGCCCTGCATCGAGAAAATACGAGCAAACAGACCGCAGAAGGAAATGGAAAACAGTTTTCAGCAGGTCAGGAATCTTGATGGTGTTTTCCACATTAGCGATCAGTGCAGGGAAGAACCCTGTCTGCTTATTGATGATATGGTCAGTTCCGGCTGGACCTTCACCGTGGCGTCGGCCCTGTTACGGCAGACCGGCTGCTCAGGCGTTTATCCGCTGGCACTGGCCTTGAACTCGCCGAGGATGAACTGATCATGAACGATTTGTTAACAGAAGACACTCAGGCTGTTCTCCTGCTTTGCGGCGTTTTTGGCAAGGATCGTTCTTATAAGCCGCTCTCTCTTGGAGAATATTCTTCCCTTGTCCGCTGGCTTATCGCGCAAAAAATGCGTCCGCAACATCTGCTGCATAAAGAACATCTTGCTGAGGCGGCACAGGCCTCAGGCCTTGACCGGCAGCGCCTTGAATTTCTGCTTGGCCGGGGAGTCCAGCTTGGTTTTGCGGTTGAAGAATGGCAACGCAATGGCATCTGGATCATCAGTCGGAGCGACACCGACTATCCTGAACGGTATAAAAAACATCTCAAGGACAAGGCACCGCCCCTGCTGTTTGGCGCTGGAGACCGATCTTTACTGAAAGGCGGCGGCCTCGCCATGGTGGGTTCGCGAAATGTGGACAAAGAGGGTGAATCCTTCTGCCGTCAGGTGGCGGAGCTTTGTGCCGGGAACAAAATACCGGTTGTTTCCGGAGGCGCGCGGGGAGTTGACCGGATATCCATGAACGCTGCCCTTGAGGCCGGTGGTGTGACCATCGGCATTGTGGCGGATAATCTTTTGCGGAAAAGTGTTGAGCGAGGTAACAGGCAGGCAATTGCCCAGGGGCGGCTGCTGCTCATCTCACCCTGTCATCCCAATGCCCATTTTACGGTGGGGACGGCCATGGGTAGGAATAAGCTGATCTATGCCATGGCGGATTATGGCCTGGTGGTCAGCGCGGAGTATAAAAAAGGAGGCACCTGGGCCGGTGCTACCGAAGAATTGAAACGGGACAAACCGAGGCCGGTTTTCGTGAGATGCGGCAGCAATGCGCCGCAAGGGAACAGAAAACTTCTTGAACTTGGGGCCTTGACTTGGCCGGAGTCCATGACCGATGAGAACCTGAAAGAGCGGCTTGCTGAAGCTGCGGCCGGGATAAAACCGCAAGAAAAGATAAAGCAGCAGAGTCTGATTGATATTGTCGGTAAACTGGAAGAACCGGAGAAAAAACAACACAGCGGGCGAGGAAAGGAGAAGGGCGAACAGGATCAGGCCATTGTGGCAAAAGCTTCTGAAAAGGCTCCCGAGACAGCCTATGACATCCTTTTGCCGATCATCCACAAGTTACTTGAGACACCACTGAGCAGTGATGAACTGGCCAGAAGACTCGATGTCAGTAAAACTCAGGTTCATGCCTGGCTGAAAAAAGCAACGGAGCAGGGATATGTGATAAAGCGGACCCGACCGGTACGCTATGAAGCACGAAAAACAGAAGTCTCCAGGCAGAGAGTCGCGACTGCTGATCATAATCCTGCCGTATCGGTCCACGGCGGATGACCCTGCCCTGAAAGGAATAAACAGCGACAAGGAACCTGTAACAATATGCCGACAATTCAGGAATACATAGCCAATCACTTATTGCAGCGGCTGGAAAACTGCCAGTCCCTGGTAGTCTATGATGCGGAACAGCGCTTTCGGGAGATCGTCACTGGCCTTGCGGGCGATGACTGCCTTGTCGTTGATGGCGGCAAATCTACCATCCTTGGCCGGGAACAGGCCATGGATGGTTGGCGCAAGCTGGCAACGGACAACGAGCCCAAGTATCTGCTGGTGTACCTGCCCATCAAGGCGCCGGTTCATAAAGAGGAAAAGCGGAACAACCCGTACCAGATTTTCCAGATAGGCGGCGGTTTTTTTCCTGACGGTGACGGGGAGTCCTACCAGGCTCTGTGCCGCAGGGCGATTCCGGACCAGGCTGCCCAGGTTGATCAGCTCTTTGCCGCTGATGTTCCTGATTTTGCCACCATCAACAATCTCATGCAGGGCGGCGGCAACTGGCCCAAGTTGCGCACCATGCTCAAGGCGGAATCAGCAGCAGAAATCCTGGTTACCCTGCTCTCTCCTGATGATGGAATAAAAACAGCCCTGAACCAAGATGATGCCTGGGTGATGGAGGGAAGGGAATTCCTCCGTTCCACCCTGCAGTTGCAGCTCAAGACCAAGGGGAAAAAATGGCAGTCTGTCAGTGATGAGGTCTGGCGCTATGTGCTGTACAGCGAGTTTGTCTTTGATCTGCCGGTTGCTCTGCCGGACGAGCTGAAGGATGTGCCCAGGGCTCCCGATACCTGCCGCGATCTCGTTTATGCAGTCTGTGATACCCTGCGGGGTACGGACAGGCACCAACTACACTATATGGAGGCGGCAAGACGCACGGAAGAGGAACTGGCCCTGCGGGAACGGGTGCGGCATATTGATGACTTCGGCCTGAGGGACACCTTTGAATTTGAGGAGCGAACCTTTGTCCGGCGGTTCACCGAGGCCATTCTGGACGCCAACTACGACAGAGCTTCCGAGATCCTGCAGGGACGTCAGCAATCCATCTGGGTGCGCCAGACTACTGAACGGCAGGCTATCTGGACAGTGGCGGACTGGGCCTCTCGGCTCATCATCCAGGCTGATGATATCCAGGACAAAATATCCAGGCTCGGAAATGATCTGACCGGGATATTTCATTTTTATACAGATCAATTCCGGCAGATTGACCTGCTGCATCGCAACATGGAACGGGCCATATCCGATGCCCTTGGGGAACTGGAAGATCTTGAACAACTGATCGATACGGCCCGGACCCAGTACCTGGAGGTGGCCGAGGCATTGCAGGCAAAATTCATGGACAGTGTTATTGGCGAGGGCTGGCCGGTAAGCGAAACGCTGCGTAATAACGATGTCTTTGAGAATTTTGTCGCGCCCTGGCTCAAGGATCGGAAAAAGACGGCTCTGTTCATGGTTGACGCCCTGCGTTATGAACTGGCGGCTGAGCTTGAAGCCGATCTCGCCGACAAATTCAAGACGGAGTTTCATGCGGTCTGTGCCCAGTTACCCACGGTTACCGCCGTGGGTATGGCTGCATTGCTACCCGAGGTGAACGGCAATCTTGAACTGCAGTGTGAGCAGGGCAAAATCATTCCCCGCATCAAGGGAAGCAAGGTGGTCACTCCCCAGGATCGCCTGGCCTATACCCGGTCCATTTACGGTGACCAGTGCGAGATGCTCGACCTGGACAAATTGGTCAAGCAGAAGAAGATCAAGCTGGCTCCCCAGGTTAACCTTCTCCTGGTCAAGACCACGGATATTGATACTCTTGGTGAAGCCAATCCCTATGACGCATTGATGCTGCTGCCGCGCATTATCAGCAAGATCAGGGCCGGTATCAGCAAGCTGGAGAAACTGGGCTTTGAGCGGGTGGTTATCGGCACGGATCATGGTTTTATTCTCATGCACGATCAGCAGGCCGGTGACCAGGTGGCCAAGCCGCCGGGAGAGTGGCTGGTGAATAAGGAGCGTTGCCTGCTTGGCAGTGGTTCGTCATCTCCGGGTATTGCCGTTTTTGAGTGTGCGGATGTTTCCATTGCCGGCAACTGCTCCCATTATGCAGTCCCCCAAACATTCGGTACCTTTGCCAAGACCAAACCCTATTTTCACCAGGGTCTTTCCCTGCAGGAATGTGTGCTTCCGGTGATCTCTGTGGAGCTTGCCGCTGCGCGGAAATCCACTGCCGTTGTGGAAATCAAGCTCTCCTATAAAGGCGGGGCAACAGCGAAGATTACCACCAGGCGGCCCATGATCGAGATAAGCGCCTTTGCCCAGGCAGACCTTTTCGGGGGAACGGAAGAGATCGAATTTCAGCTTGAGGCCTACAGCAAGAAGGAGGTGGTGGGCGAGGCTGCCTCCTGTGCCCATGTTAATCCTGCCAATAACCTTGTCCGCATCAAGCCGGGGGGAGCCATAAAGGTGCCGCTCAAAATGATGGAGGATTTCAGCGGCAGTTTTGAGGTACGGGCCGTCAACCCCGAGACGATGGTTAACTATTCAACCCTGAAACTGAAAACTGATTACCTGGAATAACCCATGGACGAACTGGATAAAAAATTAAACGAGGTTTTCCCCGGCAGGGTTGTGCGCAAGGATCTGCTGCATCGAATCAAAAAAGGGACCAATGTGCCCTCCTTTGTCCTGGAGTTTCTGCTGGCCAAGTATTGCGCCAGTGATGATCCTGACGAGATAGAAGCTGGCATCCAGGCGGTATTTGAGACCCTGGAAAAAAATTACGTGCGTCCCGATGAGGCCAACAAGGCTCAGTCGACCGTGCAACGCAAGGGCAAGCACAAATTCATCGATAAAGTCCATGTCACTTACCGGGAAAAGGAGAAGCGTCACTGGGCCGAGATGGAAAACTTCGGCTCCCGCCGCATTGCCATCCCGGAAAGGTTCTACCGTGACAATGACCGGCTGCTGGAAGGAGGCATCTGGGCGGAGGTGACAGTGGGGCATAATGACATTGATGACGATGACTATGCTTTTTACATTGAAGAACTCCGACCCATTCAGCTGTCCAGGTTTGATGTGGAGCAGTTCAATGCCGGCCGCTTGGAATTCAGCCGGGATGAGTGGCTGGATGCGGTGATCCGTTCCATTGGCCTTGAACCGTCCAGGCTGACTTTCAGGCTGAAGATGCATTACCTGGCAAGGATGTTTTCCTTTGTGGAGGCAAACTACAACTTCATAGAGCTTGGCCCCCGTGGCACGGGAAAATCGTTTGTCTTCAGTGAATTTTCACCCTACGCCACCCTGGTGAGCCAGGCCAGCACGCCTACGCTTTTTTACAACAATGCCCGCCACAAGGTGGGGCTGGTGGGATACTGGGATATTGTCGCCTTTGACGAGGTCGGCCGGGTAAAGGTCAAGGACAAGGAGACGGTCGATAT
>WFZC01000013.1 GCA_015489765.1 Desulfobulbaceae bacterium | reverse complement strand
GGAGCGGCTTTAGCCGCGAAATTTTCATGGTTATCCTGGTAATTCTACGAGCTGTTCGCGGATAAATCCGCTCCTACCGATATAAATCAGCAGGTTGCGCTAAAAAAACATGCCCAAGCTATTTTCTAAAAAAGATATAAAATGCAAGTACAACCAGAATAACGGCAAAGATTTTTCTGAAATTTTCCGTTGAGATATGTTCTATCAACCGGGCGCCGATCTGTGCTCCGACTATACCGCCAATGCCGAGCAGGATGCCATATTTAAAATCAACATGCGCAAGTTTATTATGGGCAATCAGAGCGGAAACAGCGATCAGGAAGATACCGAGAAAGGTTGTCCCTACCGCTTTTTGAGCGGAAAAGCCAAGGGTAAGCAGGAGCGGTATCATGAGAAAACCACCGCCCAGACCTGAACAGGAGGCGCCGATTCCAACCACGACACCGGCGGCAACAATTAAAAGGGCGCTGAAATCCATGGAGCCAAAGACCTGTTTACTCTTTTGTTTACTCTTTATATTCCCTGGTATTACAATGCCCGAACAGACAGAGCACCTCGTAACTTATGGTGTCCAGCCAACCGGCTATTTCATCGGCGCTGATCCGTTCATTGCCTTGACTGCCCAGCAAAACAACCTCGTCCCCGGCCTGTGCTTCCGGTACTTGCGAGACATCCACCAAGGTCAAATTCATTGAAATTCTGCCGACCACCGGCGCTCTGCGACCACGGACCAGGACTTCCGCCCTGTTGGAAAGCGCCCGCAGATATCCATCCTCATAGCCGACCGGCAGCACGGCAAGACGGGTTGTTTTTGCAGTGGTGTAGATGTGGCCGTAACCAAGGCCGGTTCCGGCCGGCACCTCACGCACCTGCAGAATACGGCTGACAAACGACATGGCCGGTCGCAGGCGGCCATTGGTCATGCCAGGTTCCAGCCCGTCGGCGCCATATCCGTACAGGGAGATTCCGGGCCGGACCATGTCAAGTTCGGCGCCGTCAACGGAAAATATGCCGCCGGAGTTGGCTATATGGCAGCGGCAGTCCTGCAAGCGCAGGGGCCGCAACGTGGTGATCAGGTTGAGAAAATCGTTCAGTACGCGCTCACTGTTGCCATGGACGGGATCATCGGCCATGGGAAAGTGGGCCATTATACCGGCCAGGTGCAGAGAATCATGGCTGATGATCTTGCCGACAACCGCAGGCACCTGGTCGAGCCGGCATCCCTGCCGGCCCATGCCGGCGTCAACCTTCAGATGGACATGGACTTTTTTTCCACGGGCCAAGGATACGGCCGCAAGGGCATCAACCATACCACCATCGACAAGGACCGGCGTCAGCTCATACTCGATGACCGTTTCCAGAAATTCTGGCAACAGACCGGCAAGAATAAAAACCGGCTCCCTGATTCCGCTTTGGCGCAACAGTACCCCTTCCGCAACCTCTGCCACACCGAATGCCCTGGCCCCGCTGTCGGCAAAGACGCGGGCGCATTCTACCATGCCGTGACCGTAAGCATCGGCCTTGACCATGGCCAGGATCGGCACTTTGCCGCTTTTTTCAGCGCAGACCCGGAAATTATGCGCCAGGGCCGAACGACTGACCAGCACCCGGTTCAGCGACTCAACCACGGTGCGTCCACTGCCACCAGCCCAGCCATCCCCGGCGGCTGGAAAACAACAGGGCCCAGCCGATGGCCATGTACAGGGTACCAATGATCATGCCAGGATGGGTCAAGCGGCGCATGGTGATACCAAAGGTCATCATGAGCAGAACCAACAGCCAGGTCTTCCATGAATAGACAGCGCCAAGACAGGTGGGATCATCAAAACCCTGGATCCTCTCCATACAGCGAAGGGCCGTTTTATCGAGTACAAAAATGGACTTGACTGTCCCGATTGCAATGGCTGCCACAACCAGCCACCGGGCCGGGCCGGGCCCGATCCAGCCCCATCCCCGGACCATCAGGACAAGACCGATAACCGTCCACAGGAAAGGGGCAAAAAAGAGATGAACGGATCTGGAGACTCCAGGTTTTATTCTGTGTACATCCATAATTTACCGGCGTTTCAGGGTAACAGACAGGGGCGATGTTCCTTAAACGCGATAAGCCCATCCCCGGGTGGGGATGGGCTTATCATCAACCAATGACAGTCTGAAATCCTGTTTAGACTTCAGTGACAGTGATGGCACCCTCGGGGCAGACCTCTACACAGGTCTCACAGCCAAGACATTCATCGGGCTCCACAGGTTCGGCCTTGCCGTCAACCATCTCATAAACCTGTGCCGGACAGGCATTTACACATTCCTCATCACCGACACATTTGTCTTTATCAACAATAATTTCCCACATGTTCCCATCCTCCTGTCAAATAAAATATAAAGGGGTAAAAAAAAGACATAATAACCAGAATCGGCCTGCACGGGAAGAAAATCCGGATTTCCGATTTGTACTTTCTTTCCCATGAGGTAAAGTTTCCTCTACCGAAAGCACGTTTTTTTGTCAAGACAAAAGATAAGGCTGGAGAAGGTATCCCCCTTGTGGCATTGCTGAAATTACCTGTCTGTGTCACCCTGCTCTCTGTTGTTTATGACAATCTTTGTATCACCCGCACGACAATGGACAGAAAGAATATCCATGAAAAAAACCACAGTTCTGATATTTTCCACAAAAATGAAAAAAATTTATTGACCGTTGATGGAAGAACAGAATATCTTTTTCTGATTATTCATTCTCATTATATATCTGAAAATCGCTTGCGAGGTTTTGTCATTGCAGGCTATTTTCATTATTTTTTCATTATTTATTGTGCCTGCGGCCTGAAACATGGTCCAGACCTGCTGGTTTATCCGCAGAAATAATTAACTCATTCCAAACCCATTTTTCTGACAGCAATAGACAATGGCTTCCCCAAAAAACCCCAGCTCCAGCGGCCGTAATGCCGAAATCGGTGAGCAGGCAATGATCGAGGCGATTTTAGAGGGCAGTCCGGAAGCAATCGGAGTGGCGGTGATCCGGTTTGACTGCGGCTGTCGGAAGATGGCCGCAGTCGATAAAGACGGAGAACCGGCCAGCAAAATCATCATGTACCGGGACCAGGCCGAATCCATCTGTCCACAATGCCAACAGGATAATGGCGATATTATGCGGGTCACCAAACAGTTTATCCACTGGGCGGCCCCGGAACCGGATATGGCTGCCAAAACAAACATTGAGGCCAAGGTGCTTGGAACACAGACACATCAGGTCCATTAAAAGAAAAATTTACACGGAGGAAGACAGGCCATGGCTGAAAAAATTTACCGCGTCAATATGACAAACCTGACAACAAGCACTGAACCAGTGCCGGACAAATGGCTGGGACTTGGAGGTCGCGGCCTGACCTCGACCATTGTTGCCGAAGAGGTGGAGCCCACCTGTCATCCTTTGGGTGGAAAAAACAAACTTGTCGTTGCCCCGGGCCTGCTCTCCGGCACGGTTGCCGCCAATTCCGGCCGTCTTTCCATCGGCGCCAAGAGCCCGCTTACCGGGACCATCAAAGAGGCAAACAGCGGCGGCACCGCGGCCCAGATGCTGGCAAAACTGGGATGCAAGGCCCTGATCATCGAGGGTTTGCCCAAAGGCGATGCCTGGTACACCCTGCTGATTTCCGAAGATGGGGTGACCATCCAGGAAGAGCAGGAACTTGTCGGCAAGGGAAATTTTGACGTTGTCGCCACCATCGGCAAACGCACAGATGAAAAACACGGCATCATCACCATTGGCCCGGCCGGTGAGATGAAGTTATCGGCGGCGAACATATCCATCAAAGATCCTGACTCCCACCTGCGTTCCAGTGGTCGGGGCGGACTGGGTGCTGTCATGGGATCAAAACGGGTGAAATGTATCATCATCGAACCCACTGACGCCAAAGTGGAAATTGTTGACCAGGAAAAATTTACAGAGGCCAACCGAGCCTTCACCAAGGCCCTGGTCGACAACCCCATCTCCCAGGCGCTCGGCACATACGGCACCAATGTCCTGGTCAACATTATCAACGAGGCAGGGGCGCTGCCGACCAGGAACTTCACCAGCGGCCAGTTTGACGGCCACGAGGAAATCTCCGGTGAAACCATGCATGATACCATCGTGGAACGTGCAGGCAAACCCAAACACAACTGCCACAAGGGCTGCGTTATTCAGTGTTCCCAGATCTATAATGACAAGGAGAAGAAATACAAGACCTCGGGGTTTGAATACGAATCCATCTGGGCCATGGGCGCGGACTGCTGTGTGGACAATCTTGATCACATCGCCGAAGCAGACCACCTGATGGACGATATCGGCGTTGATTCCATTGAAACTTCCGTGGCCATGGGGGTTGCCATGGAGGGCGGCCTGCTTGAATTTGGCGATGGCGAGGGCATTTGCCGCATCCTTCGCGAAGATGTTGCCAAGGGAACGCCGCTTGGCCGTATCATCGGCTGCGGAGCGGCATCGGTAGGCCGCGCCTTTGGCGTCACCAGGGTGCCGGTGGTGAAAAACCAGGCCATTCCAGCCTATGATCCCCGCGCAGTCAAGGGGATCGGCATTACCTATGCCACCTCCACCCAGGGGGCGGACCATACCATGGGATATACCATTGCCACTAATATCCTCGGCGTCGGCGGTTCCGTTGATCCACTCAGCCATGAAGGCCAGGTAGAGTTATCAAGAAACCTGCAAATCGCCACCGCGGCCATCGACTCCACCGGCATGTGTCTCTTTATCGCCTTTGCCGCCCTGGATGATGAGAAATGTCTGCCGGCGCTTGTTGACATGATAAATGCCCGTTTCGGTGCCGATCTTACGGCCGATGATGTCACCAATCTCGGTATCTCCATCCTGAAAACCGAACGCGCCTTTAACGAGGCGGCAGGGTTTACCAACAAGGACGACCGATTGCCGGAATTCTTTTACGAAGAGCCCATTGCCCCGCATAATGTTGTCTGGGATATCCCCGATGAGGAGCTGGACAAGTTCTGGGATTTCTAACGGTGATGGCCGGCGAAATATCGATCACGGTCAAGCTGTTCGCCTTTTTCCGGGAAAACCGGTTCAAGCAGCAAGAACAGACCTTTCCTGCCACGATCACGGTGCGGGAGATCATTCAACGCCTGGGCATCGACCCGGAAGAAGTCGGCGTTACCATGATCAATTCACGCCACTGCACCCTGGACCAGACACCGGTCCAGGGTGATCAGCTGGCCATCTTCCCTGTTATAGGCGGCGGATAGGAAAATCTGCCGGGCTCCCCCATGCACCAGTTCCGCTCTTCATACCGACAGTTTACTGTTGGAGCGGATTTAATAACAAATTATTCGGTACAACATTCCACACGAAAAATACAACTTGAAGGCTGCTACAATGTTTATTACAATATAATACACATGGTAATAAACATTACGCAGGAGAGGTTGCGATGACAACAGCCGTAAAATCAGAGCGAATCACCATACTGGGAACTCCTGATTTTAAAAATTTTTTGACCCGTGAGGCAAAAAAAGAAGGAGTCAGTTTATCACAACTCGTGCGTCAGCGTTGTGAAAATAAACCGCAAAATAATGATGACGAAGCGTTATTAGCCGCCCTGGTGGAAGAAGTTCACACGGCAACCATCAAGGCTCGCCAATCGTTGGAAAAGGGGTTGGAGGATGCAGAAGAGGTGTTAGCCAAAATACAACAAACCACATGAGCACTTTAAAAGATGTCATATCGGCCTTAAAAGAGGTTTTGCTCCTGACCGACAAGGTTGACCGTGTCGGTCAGCTTCTCTCCGAAATATCAGGTGAATTACGCGACCATGACCGACGATTAATCAGACTTGAAACCATGGTGGAAATTTCAAGAACACGACAATCCACCATGAATCCCAAAAAGCTTGAACCCGAATAAGCTCAGCTCACGCCTTGCCGCCCTTGTCGTCATCCCCGCAGTCAATGCCGGAAAAATGGCATAACACATTACAACTCATAGAGTTTCTCGTCATGCAGGGGTTGTTTCTTGTGGCAATGAACCTTTTTCTTCATGGCTTCCAGGGAAAAGGCATCATCACCTTCCAGCAGATCACCCATTTCCCGCTCGATCTGATCGGGATCTTCACCGGCCTCCATGCGGGCAATGGCCTCTTCCATGGGTTCGCCAAGGGAGATACCGGTCTGGTCGGAAAATTTCCGCATCAGGGTCGCCATCTGGCGAGGATCATCCTCGTTGATATGCTCTGCCTCCTGCATCAGGCCTTCGAGGGCCCGTTCCATCTTTGTCTCGTCAAGACCGGCAAGGGGATCATCGCCTTCCTCCCCGGCCCTGCCAATGACGGCAAAGGAAGACATCAATTTGTCGATTTTTGGCCGACCGCATTTGGGACAATCAGGACATTTTTTCGTGTTTATCCTGCTGGAAAAAAAGTTAAAAACCGTATTGCAGTCCGGACAGAAAAATTCATAAATAGGCATGGTATCTTCAGAAGTTATTGCTGTACGTCAAAACTCTTCAGCCATCGTGTCATTCCGGTCTGTCCACCTGGTACTCCCGCGGGCTTCCTTCCCAGTCATCACGCAGTCTCCCCCACTTCGTCATTCCCGTAGTCTGTTGGTCGGGAATCTATGGTACATCCAAGGGCATAGCAGTCATCTGGATCCCCGCCCAACAGATCGCGGGGATGACAACTCAAATACTCTCTCGGGATGTCGGACGATCCGGCCACGACAAAAAAACCCCGAAGAAGACGGACGACATAGACCCGGAAACATCGTAGACTATATTAAGTATTTGCCAGCACTTCGTCAATATCAGCAGGAGCAACCTTGTCGGTGACAATAACCCGGCCGATCTCCTCGGGCAGGACGAAAAAAATGCGCCCGGCAACTGTTTTTTTATCGGTGAGCAGAAAGCGGCGAATTGCCTGCCGGTCAAGGTCGGAAGGTATATCAACCGGCAAACCAAAATCTTGCAAAAGTCTGCGTACGGCCCGGGCATCTTCGGGCGCGCAATAACCGGCGAGGACGGCGAGATCGGCTGCCGC
>WFZC01000012.1 GCA_015489765.1 Desulfobulbaceae bacterium | reverse complement strand
TGATCAGCGGCCCGAGGTAGGCAATCTTTCCGGTTTTGCTGGTCATGGCGGCGGCAAATCCAGCCATCATTTTGCCGTATTCCATCCGGCCCAGCAGGTTGGACAGGTTGTTGCCGGTCTTGCCGTGCAGGGCATCATCGCCGGAAATATGGAGAAAATAGATGTCGGGGTGCATCATGGCCGCTTCCCGCATGCCGTCTTTCATGTCATCGGAGTTGCCGATAATCAGTCTGGCGCCCTTGGAAACCAGGTCATCGACAAGCATGGGGATGGTGATGCCCGGACGGTCGGCGGGATTTACCTTGTCGATGTAGAGCATCTTGGTATGGGCGACCTCTTTTTCGATTTTTTTAGCAGCCTCGAAATGGGCCTGGCTCCAGCCGTGGTCATTGGCGGGCCCGACCATCAGCAGGCCAAAGGTAAAGGTTTTCCCCGAGGCCCGGGCAGTGCCATGCGCGGCAACACAACACAGGGCCACTATCAGGATGCCGATAATAGTTGCCTTTTTCATCATTTCCCTCCTTGTTCTTCGGTAATATACTCTTTGATTTTTTCGTACAGAGACTGGGGAATGTCGGCTGCAAACATGAATGCCTCAGCTTCATCGCCGGTGATCTGTTCCTTTACCTCCATGGGCAGCGAGCGCAGAAACGCAACCCGGTCGGGATCGGGCTTTCTTGTATTTTTGTCGGTATCACTCATGGCGAAATCTCCTGGTTGTTTGTGTGAGCGGTATTGCATCTGCAGCACCTGAACCAGGCAAAGGGAATTTTTTGCACGTCTCCTCTGCCTGATCCGTATCCGGCTTTTCTGCCCGTTGTCTCTTGCAACAGGTACCATACATAGATGGGAGCAGGAGAGGCAATATTTTTTTCATAGAGATCGGTATTTTTCCCTCCCCGACCACAATGGGCGAAAAAAGATTTTTTTATTGCATCATTGTCTGGTATACTAATCATTTGGTCGAAATATCGTCGAACAGGGAGCAATGAGAAGAGCAGGCAAAGTGCAGCGTGCAGCGGCCGGTCACCAGCGGGTAACCCAGCCTTTTGATCCTGAAGAATATGCAGAACCTGTAGAGCCGTGCAGGACCATAAATTGACGGACATGGAATACAACCTGGGAGAACTTCTTGCCGAGCCTAACAGTGAGGAGGAGCGGCGTTTTTCGCCACTTGCCTGCTTGAGCAGGGATGGGATACGCAGGCGGCCCGAAGACAGGATGGATTATCGCCAGTCCTTTGCCCAGGATTGCGACCGTATCCTCCACTCCCGTGCCTATGCCCGTTATATCGACAAGACCCAGGTCTTTTCCCTGGTCAGCAATGATCATATCAGCCACCGGGTCCTGCATGTCCAGCTGGTGGCCCGGATTGCCCGCACCATAGGGCGTTTTCTGGGACTCAACGAAGACCTGATCGAGGCCATTGCCCTGGGCCATGACATTGGCCACCCGCCGTTTGGCCACGAAGGTGAACGGATTCTCGATACCCTGTGCCGTAGGTATGGCCTGGCCGGTTTCTTCCATAATATTCAGTCGGTCCAGTTTCTTGACCGGGTTGAACGACAGGGCAGGGGCTGGAACCTCTGCCTGCAGGTGCTTGACGGCATCCTCTGTCACGACGGTGAGGCCAATAGCACCAGGCTTGGTCCGCAGCGGACCAGGGATTTTTCATTCCTGGACCGTCTGATCAGGGAAAAAGAAGGTAATACCCGGAGGACGCCTGTGCCCATGACCCTGGAGGGCTGCGTGGTGCGCCTGGCCGATACCATTGCCTATATCGGTCGGGACATCGAGGATGCCATAGAGCTGGGCCTGATCAAGCGTTGTGAAATTCCCAGGTCGTGCGCGGAAAAACTGGGTTCTACCAATGGCACCATTGTCTTTTCCCTGGTAACCGATCTTCTGACCCACAGCCGCCATGTGCGAACCGGGGACGCGGACCGGGACTATATCGGCTTTGGCAGGGAGACGGCGGAGTTGCTGCTTGAACTGAAAACCTTCAACTATGAACGTATTTACCACAATCCTGCATGCAAGCCGGATCTGGAGATGATTCGAGCCTGCTATTGCGCGTTATTTGAACATTTGATGCATATTCTGGAAAGTGAATCAGACAAACAGATGGCCCCTAATCTTTTCTTTACAAACATGAGCGATACATACAGGGACTCCCATCCACCGGCCGCCATTGTCAGGGATTATCTTGCTGGCATGACAGATGATTTTTTTCTTGAACAGGCGCGAAAAATTGGTTGTCAGGTGCCGGAGAGAACATGAAGGCCAAGCCGGCATGCCTTAATGGAACAACAAACCTTGAAAATCAATATGTTACGCTAAAAACATGCACAATTCTATTGTTAGATAATCCGGCATGGCTGGCCATAATTTACCGTCTCAGCCACAACAGATAAGCGTAGACTTCGCATGATGAAAATAGTCTGAAAGAACACAGCTACGCAGGCTATTTTTATAAATTACCGTGGTGGTAGGCTCTGGAAGAGGCCCGGGCGCCGGGTATGCTGAAACGACCGGATGTGATTGCCGCCTACAACCATGAGATTTTAAAACGCGGCATCAGTGAAAAGGCGGAATCAATCCGTATGCTCTGTTCCGCATCCTGATCCAAAAACATTGTATATCGAACCATGACCGAGCAACAGGCAACCGCGGGCCATGACTTTACGGTCACCCTTTTTTCTTTCGGCTACAAACACGGGGCCCCGGAGGCCGACCTGGTCTGGGATGTTCGTTTCCTTCCCAATCCCTACTGGGTTGCCGACTTGAGGGACCGCAGCGGCCTGGAGGAAGATGTTGCCGCCTATGCCCTTGAAAACGAGACCGGTCGTGAATTTTTTGTCCTTCTCGAACCGTTACTGCTCTTTCTTGTCCGCCAGCATGCTGGTGGCAAGAGATCCCGGCTTCGTATCGGCATCGGCTGTACCGGCGGCCGGCACCGTTCCGTTGCCGTGGTTGAATATTTGAAAAAGTTCCTTGACAGATCCGGCTGCAATCTCAATGTTTTCCATCGAGATATAGAAAAACGATAATTTTTCGGCATGCCTGCATGTTGATCGGCAATGTTGCCATTACGAGGAGGAGACCATGAAAGATCTATTGAAAAATGTTGTCTATACAGGTATCGGTGCTGCATTCCTGACC
>WFZC01000011.1 GCA_015489765.1 Desulfobulbaceae bacterium | reverse complement strand
TGATCCAGGAGTACCTGGCACATCACTTTGAAAAAGATCCCGATGATAGATTTGATATTGAATAACCGGCTGCGTGAGCCTGCCGGTATTGCTGGACTTTCAGTCCGCGAGGCTTAAACCCACCCACTTTAAGTGGGTGGTTGTTTAGTTTTTTTGATTATGGCTGGCGCCTGAAGGGGTTTCTCCCCTGGCCGGCCCGCAGGGTTATTTTGTCCCAAATCGAGTGAATCAGATTTTCATATCCGTCATATCGGAGCGGTTGCGGGAGTGGCCCGGTTTTCCAAAAAGATATATGGGTTTGGGCTGCAGAGAGGAAAATCTTGCCCATTGTTCGGGAAGTTCATCCTGGAGAAAGGCATGAAATTGTTCGGCTGCAACTGGTGGACTGAAGTAAAAACCCTGGACAATATCAACTCCATGCCTGCGTAGAAAGGCGATCTGGTTTTCATTTTCAATGCCCTCGGCAACGATGTCCAGTTTCATACTCTGGGCCATGGCTATGATGGCCTCGACCAGCGCCCGGCTGCTCTTGTCGTTGTGGAGATCATTGATAAAGCTCCGGTCGATCTTCAAGACCTGCAAGGGAAATCGCTTGAGATAGCTAAGCGAAGAATACCCGGTACCGAAATCGTCCAGGGCCAGGCGTATACCCCGTTTATAGAGACTTGTCAGAACCTTTAATGGTTCGTCCGAATCCTGAAGCAGCAGGCTTTCCGTGATTTCCAGTTCAAGCTGCTCCCTGGGCAGCCCTGTTGTCACCAGTGCCCGGTCAACAATACCGATCAGGGAGCCGGTGCGGAATTGCTGGGGAGATATGTTGACCGAGATCTGCAGGCCGATGCCGAAACGTTGCCGCCAGTCCATGGCCTCCCGGCAGGCCTGCTCCAGTACCCAGGCGCCGATGTCTTCCATAAAACCCATCTGCTCGGCCAGGGGGATAAAGATATTGGGCGGGATATTACCGAGTTCAGGATTGTTCCATCGCAGCAGTACCTCGGCCCCGGAAAGACGGCCATCGGTGATGTCTACTTTCGGCTGGAAAAACAGGCTGAGTTCCCTGTTGTCCAGAGCATTGCGCAGGTGGGTGATTATACGCATTTCTTTGTCGGAATCCCGGCACATCTCCTTGGAAAACAAGCAGAAGTTATTTCGGCCCTCCTCTTTTGCCCGGTACATGGCCATATCCGCAAATTTCAGGAGTTCATTGGGGGAAACCCCGTCGTCAGGAAAAATACTGACACCAATACTTATTGTTGAGTAAATCTCGCGACCACCAACCTGGAAAGGCTGCCTGAACTGTTCAATCAGTTTGCGAGCCACCACCTCGGCCTGAACATTCTCCTGTATATCCTCAAGTAAAATGGTAAACTCATCTCCCCCGGTTCGGGCGGAAATATCGCTTTTACGAATCAAGCTGCTGATTCGCTCGGCAGTTTGTTTCAGGATTTTATCACCGATATTATGGCCCAGGCTGTCATTGATATTTTTAAAATTGTCAAGATCAATAAAGAGGAGGACTACCTTGGTTGAATTGCGCTGGGCCCGGGCAAAGGCCTGGGAGATACAGGACTGCATGGCATGTCGGTTCCGCAGCCCGGTCAGTTGATCAAAATTTGCCTGATAAAGAAGTTTTTTCTCCCATTCATGGCGTTCCGTAATGTTTTGTACGGTGACAACGATGATGGGCGGTGAATCTTCCGTGGAGAGTTGCAATCTGGCTTCCACCGGATAGGTGCTTCCATCTTTTCGCCTGTTTTTTCCCTGCAGGAGGATAAATTCCTGACTACCGTCATACAGCGGGCCAACTTGCCGGCAAAAACTGGCATGATCAAAGCCGGTAAAAATATCCAGCAGATTGATCTTTTTAAATTCTTCCTGCGAATAGCCAAGATTTTCAATAGCCCCCCTGTTGACCTGCAGACAGGTAAGGGAATCGGCATCAGCAATGAAAATTTCATTTGAGGAGTCATTAAGGAGACGGACCAGGCGGTTACTGAGTTTCTGTTTTTCCTGCTCCAGTTTTTCCATCAGGGCAGTATTTTCATAACGCAGACGTAAGGATGAAATAAAGGTTTGTTCATACTGCCTGCTAAATTTGAGAAAAAAAGCAATGAGGACACAGGTAAGATAACCGGTATTTGTATAGGCGCGGTCATCGATCATCATGGTTTGATAAACGACAGGAAGCATAAGTGTTGCCGCATAGATACCAAAAGAAACAAAATCAAGGAGCATGGAAACGGCACCAACCACAATTCCGAACGGAAAAATGATTGCCAGGAGAAGGTCTGGCAGGGAATTTTTGGGGAAAAATAACAGGTTCAGGCTACCGACAACGGTCCCTGTGGCCAGAATGGCGAAACGGTAGGCGTTGAGCCAGAAGTGTTGATTGTCTGCCACGTTTATTGATTTCTCGTAGGCATAAACGTGGAGCAGGCGGGCAAGGAGAACGGTCAGAAAAACTGCGTACCAGAAGAGGATAGACGGTTTTGGGGTCGCCCTGTACAGAAGGAAGGTGTATAGGGAACCCGCTGCAAACAGGGCCAGGATGGCAGCCTTGGATCGCTGGTAAATATGGTCCAGCCTGTCCTGCTGAATCTTTTGTTCAAGGGACAACTGATCAGGAGACATGGGACGGTATCGCTGTTTCCCGCCGCAGCGGCTTCGGGTTATCTTGTTTACGCCGCCGGTCGTTGTTCTGCCTTCTGTCGTAATACACAGTCTTTCCGGAACTGTCGGTTAGGGGAAAGGTAACGTCCTCCCCGGAAAAACGTCTGTCCTGTTTAGTCCGCAGAATGAATCGCTTTTCCTGCTGCTGCATCTTTGCCTGCTGTGCCTTGATAAGCCGTTCCATCATTTTTAGATCCCTTGTGGTAAGGCGCAAGGCGGCATCCACCCAGATGTGGACTATATCCTCAAGTTCCTGATAGGTAACGGGATTACATCGCTGTCTCGCAAGCATCATTGCCTGAAACCCGTTGTCTGACTGGCTGTGCTGCCTGAGAATCCGTTCCACGCTTTCACGAACCTTATCCGCTCCAATAAGATGATTGACAATTCCCATCTCATACAGCTCCCCGGCACTGTAAATTGCGCCACTGCCAATCATCTTTTCCGCGGTGACTGTACCGACAAGTCGTGCCAGCAGGCTGTAGGCACCCATACCAGGGAAGAGATTGAAACGAATTTCCGGAAATCCCATCTCCGCATCTTCCGTGGCAATCAACATGTTCCCGGAAAGCGCTGTTTCAAACCCGCCGCCAAGAGCAACCCCTTCCACCAGGGAGACAGTGGTCACGGGAAGATTCATATTGACGGCATTGAGATATACATTGTCAATGCAATGGATGGCGTAATCAAGGAGTTCCTTTTTCTTTTGTTCCCGAATAAGGTTGATGAACAGGGATAAATCTCCGCCCAGATTATAAATACCCGGTATCTGGGAACAAACAACAAGATAACGGATGGGTGCCTCCCTGGCACGATCCATTCCATGGAAAAAATCAATGATATTCTGCTGCATCAGGCGAAGATCCTGCAGCATTTGTAGGGAGAAACAGGGTCTTGGCGCCGGGTTGAAATAACACCAGACCGCCTTGTGCGGTTCATCGTAGCGAACGGCAATTTCCCGGTATTCGGAGAATATTTTATAAAATTCAGGCGTCATGATTTCCGTATTTTTTAATGAGAACGCAGTGGGTGCCGGAGTCGTTGTGTACTTTTAGAGGCATTTGTTGCATTATTGTTTCCGAAAATATGTGGGCAGAGGGGAAAGTATATAGTGTTATCTGCTTTATTCCGGCC
>WFZC01000010.1 GCA_015489765.1 Desulfobulbaceae bacterium | reverse complement strand
CCGCATAGAGGCGCTGAACGGTATATTCCAGGCAGCGAAAGCAAGAGCACGAGGATTCCGACAAGACGAGACGTTCATCAGTATGATTTACCTCTTGGCTTCACCGGTGCAGGATATCCTGAAATCCACATGAAACGTCGAAGAGCCTCTTTTTACGGGTCCATCAATCCTTGATAAACGGCACGATAAACCCCCACATGTTTTTTCCATATTCTCATTGTTGATACATATTGCCTTGCATCTATTGCTATCTGTCTACATGATTGCAGATCGTCACAAACAATTCGCTGTAATGTTTGCACAAAGTCTTCTGAATCCTCTTTTTTGAAAAATATACCATGCCCATCAATTAACTCCTTATGCCCTCCTACATCACTGGCCAAAATACATTTCCCCATTGCCATTGCTTCAAGTGGCTTCAATGGGGTAACAAGTTCTGTAATCCGTCTTGACAGTCGGGGATATACCAGCAAATCCATAATAGAATAGTATTTTTCTATATCTTCATGGTCAACTTTACCTGGCAATATTACTCTATCATTTATACCTAATTCTTGGGCAAGTTGTTGTACATATGCCAACCTCTCTCCACTTCCTACTAACATGAGAACTATATTCTCATTGTTAATTTTAGAAAATGCTTGCACAAGGAACTCAAGACCTTCGAAGTAATAAAAAGATCCTATAAACCCTAGCACAATTTTGTTCTTTAGATTGAATATATCCATAAGCTCTTGATTCTTTTTTTCTTGTATCTTGAACTTATCTATGTTTACTCCATTTGGAACGACAAATATCTTTTTCCTCTCAATGCCTCTCTGAATAAATTCTTTTTTTAACTGTTTAGCTATAACCACCACTCTGTCAACTTTATGGGCCAACTTGGTCTCCAAAAAACGGATCATATTGTACTTTGGTGATTTTTCAATCATCTTGCCCTGATCTACTGCAGCATCTTCCCACAATGCACGTATCTCGTAAACTACAGGTAGCTTATATTTACGGGCGACTCTCAATGCTGCGTACCCATTAAGCAAAGGCGAATGCGCGTGAAGAATATCCGGTTTTTCTTTTTCAACAACCTTTGATAGCACACGACTCAAGCTCTTGACTGTTATCAGATCACGCAGCACGGAACTATTCGTAAATACGGAGTTCTTCTTGCTGCGATAGTAGGCAGTACCATCTATTTCCTCTACATTCTCTGTATGTTCTGGTTCATGTCGATCAGATGTCGCAACAATTGGCACAAAGCCCATAGCTTTCTGATTGATAATAATTTGCTGCGCTCTGGTTGCATACCCATCTCTGTATGGAACGGAATGATCCAGGACATGAAGAATCTTTTTCTCTCTCACTTGCTATTTTCCTCTAAACTTTCAAGAATTTTAATTGTTTTCCTTGCACACCACTCCCAATCATATTTTTTCCATAAATTATGGATAGTTACCCTATCCCACCTGGTCCGCATGGCCTTTAGTATTCCCTTCCGGAGTGCAATACCATTATTTTCTGTCATATTTCCGATAAGATTTTCCCCTATAAGATCTTTTACTGCTCCAACATTGGTAGCAACAGCAGGACATCCGCATGCCAAAGCCTCAGACAACACATTAGGGCTTCCCTCTCCCCTACTAGAGAGTACAAATAAATCCGCCGCATTGTACCATAGATTTAATTTATGATTATCTACCTGACCAGCAAACATAACTCTATCGTGCAGTTCCGATGCATTTATAAAACCTAACAAATCACGCTTAAAATTTCCTTCTAGGCCCTCTTCACCTATTATGACATAACAGACGTTTTCAGGTAGATAAGTAAGTGATTTAATGACTCTGTCAAATCCCTTTCTATAAACAATCCCTCCCACTGAAAGGATTATGTATTTGTCCATCGAAAGTGACAGATCCTTTCGACATTGTCTTTTATCCATATAATAAAACCTGGAAGTATCTACCCCATTTCGGATTACATTACATCTCTCAGCTTCAACGCCAACCTCCACAGCCATGTCCTGCAACTCACGACTCAGGCTGATCACTGCGTCAGCCCGCAGCAGGTGCTTACGAATTAATGCTTCCCGAATCGGCCCTTCACCACGATGAAAGGCCTCCTTGCCCCGCAGGGTCACCACCATTTTCTTTCCGTATTTTTTTTTCAGAGCTGTTCCCGTGGGCAGGTCAGGGTATGTCCAGTGTAGGTCGATCAAATCAAAGGGATAGGTTTGTCGCAATTTGGCCACCAGCGGCATCACGGCGGCTCGATAGCTCAGGGCATCAAGAGATTTGCAGAATCGGGGGATGATCGGGAAACGGGGGTGGAAAACCTCCAGGCCATCGATTGTCTCATGAGCAGGAATTGCATTGTAATTCCTGTACCTGGACAAACGGCCACAGCCCGGAAACCAGGGAATCGGGTTGATCACCTTGACTTCATGGTACCGACTGACAGCCTTGAGACGGTTATGGACAAAGATTCCGTAATGGGGGTATTGGGAATTGGGGTATAAATAGCTTAACGCGAGAATTTTCATTGCTGTACCCGCTGGTTCGCCTGCTGTATCCACAGGGCAAGGACGATGAGCTGCCAGATGATCCGGTGGTGATCCTGTTGCTGCTCCTTATGCTCCCGCAAAATTTCTGCTATTGCCTTTTGTGAAAAGTATTTCGTCAGACCGCTGTGGTGGGTAAGTAGGATGTCACAGGCATAGTCGTACAGTTCTCCGGCAAACATGATTTTCAGCGGCGTGGGAAAGCCCATTTTCTTTCTATGAATAATCTCGGGTGGCAGGATATCCCGCATCATCTGTTTGAGAAGATATTTCCCCTTGCCGCCGCGTATCTTGTAACCGGATGGCATCGATGCTGCAAACTCAACCAAGCGGTAATCAAGAAATGGAACCCGCAATTCCAGGGAAGCTGCCATGCTCATCCTGTCCGCCTTGATCAACAGGTCATCCACCAGCCAGGTTCTGGTATCAAAATAGAGCATCCTGCTCAGGACGTCCAGGTTTGCTGTCTGCCCGAAAAGTCCGTTCAAAAAATGGACAAGGCCGGTGTGTTGATTCTCCCGGCACCGTCGGGCAAACTCCGGGGTGTACAACCGTTGGCGGTAACGCTCTTCATAGGTGGAAATTCCTTTATAGCGTTTTTCCAGGGGCAGGGAGCCAAGCTGCAGGTACTTGACAAGTTTGCTGCCTTCAGGCAGCAGGGTCTTACCCAGTCGTGCGAGCAGGCTGGTCAGGCCGCTGCCTCCCAGGGTAAAATACCTCTCCAGGACAGCCATGTACCTATATAGATCATAGCCGGCAAAAATCTCATCCGAACCCTCGCCGGACAAAACAACCGTAACATGCTCCCTGGCCAATTTTGAGACAAAATACAAGGAGATCGCCGCTGATTCGGCAACAGGCTCATCCATTAATTCAATGAAGCGGGGGATAAAATCCCGGAACTGCTCAGGAGTCAGCATGATCTGATGGTGGTCGGTTTGAAACTTTTCCGCCACCATCCGGGCATAGGGGGTTTCGTCATACTGTCGGCCAAAATCATAGGCCACGGAAAAGGTCTTAAGCGGCTCCGACACCCTAGGGGCCAGCAGGCCAACCACGGAACTGGAATCCAGGCCGCCACTTAAAAATATCCCCAGCGGTACATCACTGCGCAGGCGAAGGTCAATGGCGCTGTCAAGCAGGACCCTGCCCTTTTCGAGATAATATGCCTCTCCCCTGTCTTGCCGGCAGGTAAAATCAAGCTGCCAGTACTGGTCGGGACGGATGGAGGCTCCCGGTTCAGGTTTGATATGCATGCAATGCCCGGGCAGGAGTCTCTTAACGCCGTCAAGCATGGTTTCTTCACCGGGCACATAGCCAAAACCCATGTAGGCGTCGATCAGGTCTTCCCGCACCGGCAACCTGCCCTGGACAACCCGGAGAATCGCCTTTACCTCTGACGCAAAATATATCCCCTGCGAGTCGGCAAAGTAATAGAGGGGCTTGATGCCCAGCCGGTCACGGGCAAGAAACAGGCGCCGACTGTGCTCGTCCCAGATGGCCAGTGCAAACATGCCGTTGAATCGGCTGAGGCTGTTTTCTCCCCATTCGGCAAAACTTTTCAGGATCACTTCCGTATCCGTGCCGGTTGTAAAACAATACCCCTTTTTTTCAAGTTCTTTGCGAATTTCCAGGTAATTGTACACCTCTCCATTAAAAACTATGGTCAGGCCGTGTTCCGAAGAGTGCATGGGCTGATGTCCGGCCGGAGTAGGATCAAGAATACTCAACCTGCGGTGTCCCAGGGCAATTATTCCCTCCGGATGAACCCAGCTTCCCCGGTCATCAGGACCCCGCCAGGGAAAGGTATCCCGCATGATGGTTATATCCCGGGCAATTGCACCCCGGCTGTATCTGATAATCCCGGCTATACCGCACATTGGCCAACGTCCTTATGATCGGATTACTTTGACGAGTTTCCAGGGAATGGACAACATTTTGTAAAACACACTTTCCTGAATCTCTGTGTCTTCCTTAGTAATATAGTCAAGATGACTACGTCCCTCTGGATTGGCCACACCTTCCTCGCTCAAGGCGAAAAATTGTAAAAAATCGGAAAATTCAGGCGGAGGCACATGCTCGTTGGCAATAGCCTGTTCAAGAGAACTCATGGCCTCTGCCCTGGTCATCTGGCCATCGCGGATCAGTTGGGAATATTTTTCCTGTTTGAAAATACAGCCGGGAATCTGTTTGCTTTTTAAAAATGATTTAACCGGGGCAAAACAGCAGTCAATATGATCCTGCTTCCTGTCCGGTGTTTGCCAGTCGAGTTCCTCTTCCAGCACCCGCTGGATTTCCTGATTGTCCCAGGGGAGATAGTCCGGCACGTTCAGGCTGATAAAATCAGCATCCAGGAGCTTGAGTTTCACCTTTTCCAGGGCGGGCAATTCATATTGCCTGCGAATCAGCAGGGCATCAATATCCTGACGGGAGAACCCAGCCTCCAGTAATACTTTACGTACATACGCCGGGTGGGTCGAAGTGACCTCGAAGGGCGATTGCTCGTCCACCCTGCTGCTGACACCGGAGAGGACCAAGGGAATTTTGAACTTCCGCTGATAGAGGGTAGTTACGTAATTAATTCCGCTGGTGCAGATAGAGCAGAACTCCCCGCCCCGCAGAATCATGGCCCGGTAAAACTGTTTTAACTGATCCGGCCGAAAAGTAACCATAACATGGTCAACACCAAGCCTGGGAACCGTGGAGAAGATATTTTTCAGGGCATAGTCGCTCATGAAAAGGTTGTTAAAGGTAACCGCCAACGGCCTGAGGCCATATTTTTCCTTGCACAGGTACAGGACATACGAGCTGTCCCTTCCCCCGCTGTATGGAACGAGGCAGTCATAGGCACGCCCCTTGCTTCTGGCTGTTTCGAAGATTTCGACAAGCTCCCGTTCAGCCGCCTGGTAGTCAAAATGCTTCCAGCGCCTATCCCAGGAATGACAGTAGTTACAGACTCCCTGTTCATCAAAACGAATACCCGGAAAATCATCCGCCAAAACGCATTTGCTGCATCGTTGTATTGCCATAAAAAATCCTTTGCTCAGGTAATTGGTTCCTTGCCCCGGGTTGATGTCAGGAAGGTTCTGGCCCACAATTCAAAACTGAGCAGGGCCCAGATATGCGGTGACAGGTCGATATGGTACCGGCTGCGGCACATCCTCTCCCACAGGCGCTGTATTTCCCGGCGGTCGAGATAATCCCCAACTCTGGACGAAGGAGAAAGGAGATATTCTTCGACATAGCCATGTAACTCATGCTGCAGCCAGCTTTTCTGAGGAATGGAAAAACCCTGTTTTTTCCGGTTGAAAAAATCGGGGGGGATCAGATCGCCGATACATTTCTTCAGGATAATTTTTCTTTGCTCCCCCTGTATCTTCAGAGTGGTGGCAAGAGAGAAGGCCAGTTCCGCGACCTTGTGATCCAACAAGGGAACCCGAACCTCCAGGGAATGGGCCATGCTCATCTTGTCAACTTTCATCAGGATATCATCCACCATGTATGACGAAAAATCAACATATTGTCCATCCAGGACCGGATCAAAGCCTGCGCTCTTTTCCCGGTATAGCAGGGCCAGGGGATGCTCATGTTGCAAGGAAACGGTCATGTTGTCCTTTCCGACCAGCCGCTGAATCATTCGATCGGTAAATCCGCAAAGCAGGTTGACATGCCGTGCAGGCCAGTCAGCGGCCAGATTACGCAGAAAAGTTGTCCCGCGCAGGCTGTCCGGCAGACGCTCTCCCAGTAAGCCGCATCCTGTCCGCAGGAACCCGGGAACCTGCCTGTCCATAAGGCTGAGACGTTGCAGTTCCGCATACCAGTTATAACCGGCAAAAAGTTCGTCGCCACCATCACCGGACAGGCAGACGGTTACTCTTTTTCTTGCGGCCTGGCAAATATAATAGGTCGGAACCATGGATGAGTCGCCAAAGGGTTCATCCATGTGCCAGACCAGTTTCGGCAGGATGCCTTGTATGTCCGGATGTAGCGTGATTTCGCTGTGATTGCATTGAAAAGAATCGGCAATCTTCCGGGCATGGATCGACTCGTCAAAGTCCCTGTCGGCAAACCCCACTGTGTGCGAGAGTACGCCCCCCCCCATGATCCGGCTCATCAGGCCCACAACCAGAGATGAATCGACGCCGCCGCTTAAAAACGCACCCAGGGGTACTTCACTGATCAACCGGATATCGATAGCCTCTTCGAGAATGTGCCGCAACTCGTTTGCTGCATCGGTCAGATCCATAGGACCTGGACGCTGGATGATCTCGTCCAGGCTCCAGTAAGGCTCCACAGACAGAGCGCCGTTTTCCAGCAATAATTGATGTCCGGGCGGCAACTTGAAAATATTTCGGTAAATGGTTTGGGGGGCAGGGACATAAAAAAGACGCAGGTAGTTGACCAATGCGGTATCCGCAAGTTGCGGGATAACGACGGGGTGGCGCAGGATGGCCTTGATCTCCGAGGCAAAGACAAAGGTTTCCCCATCAAAGTAATAATAGAACGGTTTGATACCGACCCTGTCCCTGGCACAAAAGAGCCGTTGTTGTCTGCTGTCCCGGATTGCAAAGGCAAACATGCCGCGTAATCGCTTCAGGCAGTCCGTGCCCCATTCCTCATAGGCATGAATGATGGTTTCCGTGTCCGAACCGGTCTGGAAAACGTGCCCCTTGCTGATGAGGATTTCCCTGATCTCCCTGAAATTATAAATCTCGCCGTTAAAGACAATGGTCACTGTACCGTCTTCATTGGCCATGGGCTGTTTCCCCGAGGCAAGGTCGATAATGCTCAGCCGCTGATGACCAAGGGCCAGCCCGGCTTCCCGGTCGATAAAGATGCCCTGCTCGTCCGGGCCCCGATGGGCAATGGCAGCACACATCTCATTGACAATTCGGGAGGCTTCATTCGAATCAAGGGGTATTTTCTGCAGAAATCCGCATATTCCACACATCAGACTGTTCTCCCCTCCTGAAAGCCGATCAGCCTCTTGCCGTAAAACGATAAAAACGTTGCCATGCCTGCAAGCCAGTACAGCAACTCAAAGTAGAGCCTGTCCACAAAAAAACTGCTGACCAGAATACCGAGAATAGCCGCCTCTGTAGCCAATGCATACTGTTTCACCTTGAAAAGTTCACTGCCTGGCTCAGGAGCAAGTCGCATGATATCTTTTCGGACCGAATGGAGCATTTTGATGGTTATCCCCCAGAAAAGCAGGAAAAGCGCTAGTCCGAGCGCTCCCTGTTCGACCAGGACTTTAAGATAGGTGTTATGCGGAGCCCGGCGGCTGCCACGGGTAAGAAGTCTTTCGGGTATATAGAAAGGCGAGAGGTATTCAAATCCATTTCCACCAGTGCCAAGCGGATAATCTGCAACCATCCTGATGCCGTATTTCCATATTTCCGTACGACCGGAACCGGTCTTATCGGCACCTTCGCTGGTGGCAACCAACCGATGAATAAAGGTGGGATCCAGTAGCTTGACGAATAGGAGGGCCACGCACACCACGCCGATCAATATTTTCTTTCGCACCTTGCGATCCTGCTCAAAAAACAAAAAGGTCAGGCCGATGGCTACAAGGCCAATGATCGCTCCCCTGCTGCTGGTCAACACGATGCCGTTGAGGACGAAGGCGGCCACAAGCACAGCAGCCATCTTACGGTATTTGTGAGCAAACAGCACCTCGGTGATCAAAAAAGGTATCGGCATCATGAGCACAGTGGCAAACATGTTGGAATCCGTAGAATCCGGGGTGCCAATACCCTCCAGTCGTCCGGCCTGACGGTATTCCGGATGAATGTATGCATCCCAGGAAAGATTGAAACAACAAAGAAGACAGACCCAGAGCAGAATCTCAAACTTGCTCATATTGGGCACACATTTGAGAAAAAATACGAAGCAGATGATATAACGAAAAAAATCATACCATTTTTCATAACTGAGACTAGGGAAGGCGGCTACCGGACTAATGGCCAGCATTAGCAGACAGAGTAAAATTAATATACGGTAATTCCATGGTTCAAGAATCCTGATTGGATTCAACTTGTCCCGGTGCAGCATTATAGCAACCAAGACAACACCGGAAGCCAAAAAACTCCAACGTAAATCGGGTAACGCCGCAGCCCACCAGTTGATTTCCGGGTTTGGAATATTGAAATAGAGAAATACATAGCCCACCAACCCCCAGAATGGATGTCGAACAAGGGCAGCAGTAAAACAGCCTATTACTATCGAGAGAACTGCGATGGCATGCAGGCTCATACAGCCCCTCCTGCCACTTCAGACATGTAATGCTCCAGCTGACGCGCCAATATCACATTACTGAAATTCATACACTCTTCTGCTACCGGGCAAAAATTTTCGTATGAATTAATAAGAATTTTAAGAGCTTCTTCTATTTCATCCTTATCATCACGTACAGGTAGACCAAGCCTGTTATACAAAATTATATCTTCTACCTCCCCTTCTTCACATATACCCAGAATAGGCCGGTGAAATCCAATATATTCATACAATTTTCGTGGAACCTGCAGGCTTGTTCCCTGCTGAAACAACAGCAATGCATCTGCTGAACGAATATAGTCAAGACATTCCTCATGGGCAACTCTGGGCGTGACAACAAACAGCTCACCCAATACTGAGGAGCCATATTCTTCAGCAATGAAATTTCGTATTTCTTCGCCTGCACCCACCAGGATGACCCGTATTCTCGGCATGCCCGGCTGATTGGACAGGCGTACAACAGCGTTGAGAAAATTCTTCGGATTTCTTCCACCATAAAGAGAGCCGGCATGCACCAGCACAAACTCTTCTGGATCCTTTCCGGGCGGCGCATCATCCTGATGCATGTCCTGCTCATAGCCGTTGGTTAGGGTAAAAAACTTATCATTGAACCTAAAGGTCTGCTGGTAAAATTGCCGTAACCGTTCGGTATTGCAGAGTACCTTGTCGGCCGAGTTTACAATGGCTTTTTCCAGCCTGAATATTGCTCTTCGATAGATCTTTGAATGGGATTGCTTCTCATAAGGGTTACCGTGCCATGGATCCCGGTAATCAAGAACCAGTGGAAGGCCGGTTCTTTTCTTGAGCAGGTAGCCGAGCAAATGACTGCTCCAGGGGGAACCGGTGGAGTAAATAACATTGATCCCCTGCTCCTTGATAATTTTCCGTGCCTGCCTGTAGGCAAAAGGAAGCCAGCCGACCTTATTATCAGGAAAGGCGAGGATCTCTTCGGTAAGAATATCCTTGCACTGTTGCCACCAGCCGATTGCTTTTCTCTCCGGCGATAAAGATGAAACAGTTGGCTCTTCACTGACGTCCAGCTCCCTATTCTCCCGCCGGGGTGTTGCTTTTTTCAGAGAAATAAGCGCTTCCCGGGGAAAGACGGCCCTGGCCGCATAGACCCTGATGTCCGGCGCAACCTGTGCGAGCAGGTGAGAATCCTTGTTCTGTTCGGCCTGGTAGCAGTCTGGGTCAAGTGTCAGGATACAGATATTCCATTTGCCCCGACGGGCAATATGATTAAAGAAATACAGGGTACGGAAGACCCCGCTGGTATTGTCCGGCGGATAGTAATAGGCCAGGACAAGAGCTGCTGGTTGGACGGTAGCAGTCATTATATCGTATCGGTATCCAGCAGTCATTATATCGTATCGGTATCCAGCACAGTCCAGTAGAGATGCTCGTAAGCCTCTACCATGTTTTCATTGGAAAACGAGTTAACTATTTTTTTTCTTCCTTCCTTTCCGTGCTGCCTTGCCAGTTGATGGTCCAATATGTAGCGTTGCAACAGTTCCAGTAATCTCGTTTCGTCCCCCACGGGAAAAAGAAAGCCTGTTTTGCCGTGTTCGACAAGCTCTGGATTCCCTCCCACCTTTGTGGCTACCACGGGCAGCGCAGAGGCCATGGCCTCGGTGATTGCGCAGGATATCCCCTCATTGAAGGAGGGCAGCACGAACACATCCAGGGCCCGGAGAATATCAGGCACATCCGGTCGATTTCCAAGAAAAAGGACATTGGTCCCGGAAAGTTCGCGCAGCCGTTGTTTCTCCGGACCATCACCCACGACCAGCAGGATTGTTTCCGGGTAATTCTTGTGCAACCTGGCAAATACCCGCAACAGCAGGGCGTGATCCTTGATTGGATCCAGTCGGCTGACAATTCCCAGCACAAAGGAGGTGTCTGGAATGGCCAGCTTCTGTCGTATTTTACGGTCAGAACCGGGATGAAAAATATTGGTGTCTACCCCATTATAAATATGAAATACCGGGCTGTAAACCCGCACATCTTCCCTGAGCCAGGCGGCCATTTGCCGGGATACACAGGTAAACGCGCTTGTCCAGCGGGACAGGAACCGGCGGATGCGCAGTCGTTTTGGATTCAGTCCGTCCGGATCATCCATGTCCCATCCATGTTCACTCTGAACAACATTTTTCAGACCGGCGAGACGGGCTGCAATAATAGCGTCCATGCCGCTCCAGTTGTAACTCTGGACAATATCCGGCTGGAGTTTTTTAAAACAACGGGACAGTTGTCGGAAAAAACGGAGTGAATTGCCAGGTGGCTTGTGCAATTCGATAACCTCGGTTCCTGGCGGCAGGTGTCGTGTTGAATCGCCGGCTTCGGTCAGGCAGACCAGTATATGGCGAAAGCCGGGAGATGCCTCGCGAATAATTGTGGCAACGATATTCTCCATGCCGCCGGTGGCAAAGGAATACAGAACATGAACAATCGTACAGGCGTCTTTGGCCATTATCTGACTCCACTCGGAGAAAAAAGAGCAGCAATAAATCGATCATAAGCTCTCTGCAGAAGAAAGGATGATGGACTCGTAAAAAGTTAAAATTGAAAGCGAGGTCGATTTTCGCAGGTGGCCAACGGGGCAACTGTTATCGCGAAGATCATTTGCAAAACCGCCTTGATTTGCTCTTTGACATAGCCAAAAACGAAGATAACAGTCCACAT
>WFZC01000009.1 GCA_015489765.1 Desulfobulbaceae bacterium | reverse complement strand
GCGTGGAGAAGATGGCTCAGATTTGAGCAAAAAAAAGCAGCCGGGATTTCTCCCGGCTGCCCATTGTCACATAATCCAGCACCACCTGTCCCGGGCTGATTTACCGACAAGATTGGCAAACGCTCAGAAAATTGAGGCTCAAATCATTTGGTAAAAATTGTGGCGTTTTTGGAGTCAGGCGAATCCGCTTTATAGGGACTTTTAAGTTGCTATTGATGTCTGCTTAGAATCCTCTTGCATGCCGAGGAAACCAAGAAACGCGCCTACCCCTAATAGAACCACAGGAATTAAACTGAAGAAGTTAAATCCCAGAATCAGCACGATGCCGATTGCTGCGATTGCCATAAGGGCTGCGCCAACGACAGGCTTTGCCTTGACCATTCCACCACCAACCAAGGCTGCGACAGGCAAGCCTATGCTAAGAAGTTTGAACACGGCCCCAGATCCAGCCTGGCTCGCATCAGCCAGACTTCCCAAACCGAATCCGAGTAAACCATAAGATAAGGCCACCAATCCTCCGATGATTCCTAAAATAAGTGCACCAGTTTTCATTGCATTACTCCTTTATTGTCGCCAGGCCTATTTGTCAGGCCTTCATGTGACGGATGGCATATAGGCCTGACAGCCAGTTTTTACATTTCCACTGCGCCGATCTCAACCTCACCGCCTTTTTCGACCGTGATGGGCCGGCTCAGGTTGACATTGGATTCCAGATCAAAGCCGCCGTAGGTTCCGCCATTGAGAACCAGCGAACCCAAGTTCAGAGTACCGTTTTTGTTGACATGCACATCACCAACATTAACATTGGATTTGAAATTGGCCGCACCCGTGATGGTTGCGCCGGTAAGATCCATTGCCCCGATATATGCCTTGCCGTTTTTGTCTATCTGAACATTGCCGGTCTTGGCGTTCAGGTCAACATTACCCCCATTGATGGTTGAGCCGCTCATCCGCAGAGAGGCGATATTGCCGTAACCATTTTTCCCCAGGGTAACCCTGCCGGTTTTGCTGCGACTTTTGAAGCTCAGGTCGCCATTGACATGGGAGTTATCCATAACCAGCGAAGACTGATAGTATTTTGCGTTTTTTCCGAGTTCTATCTTGCCGCTTTGGGCCGATGTATTAACCGTCAGATTGCCGGTAACCTGGGAACCGTTCAGGTAAACGGAACCATGCTCAAGATGAGCGCCTTTTTTCAATATAACATCACCATCAACCTTGCTGCCAATGTGACCGGTAAAATTACCGCCGATACGGGAATTTTTCAGTTGAGAATTAGCGAGATGGAGTATGGATTTTTTCCCGGCCTTGATCTTGCCACTGACGCTGACGGCGGATTTTAGGTTGACATTACCACCCACGCCACCCTGCTGGGCCATGGCTGAGGTTGCGGCAAAGGTTGTTCCGGCGAAGAGGGTTGCGATGATGAGTGCGCTTGTTTTCATGGTCTGTTCTCCTGTATGATTTTGTTGAGGTAAGTGATTGTCTTGTTTGTTCTGGCTTACCTATCGTCAGGAGAAAAACAATGGCTCAAAATTTTTTTATTTTGGAGAATCTTTCTTTTGAGATATAGCAGATTTCCCGGCGCATCTCTATGACGGCCGAAGGCGTCTGTAAAGGTTTTTCATAATTGGACGACTGTTGGGGCGAATTTTTCGCCGGTTCGGTCACACATGCAAAATAAACCTCTCGACGAAGTATTCCGGCAGGCGGTGGGTACTGTTTCCTGTCGCACATTGTTCAAGACCGCCATAATCTCAGCCTTGGGCCAGATTATATGCTTTAAGTTGAAAAAATCGGGGCTGTCACTAATGCGGGCAGGAAGACAACTCAATATAAACGAAGTCCTTTTTGACGTTGCTTACTTGAAGTGATACATTGCACCTATAATAAAGAGCTTGATAATAATTTTTCCCCCAAGAAGGAGGTCCCCGCGCTTTGCGTCTGATGACTGATATATGAAAACAGGCTTTTTTGAATACTTCTGTTCCGCAACCGCAGGTTTTGTCTTTTCCATCCGGCAACAGGATATTCCGGAGAATATTCAAGGCGATCCCCATGAACGGGAAGTCCTTTATTTGATGAATGGAGTTCGCAGGATGGCGATACAACAATCTTTAAAACTGCCGGAGAGCTTTGCCGCCGAATGCGACCGGGACGACTGGATCCAGCTGGCCATGATCACCATGTTTGAGTGTTGCGAACAGTATGACCGCAAACGCCCATTTGATAATTTTGTTCGCTTCATGGTGTCAAGAAAATTGGCCGATAAACAGCGCGCCCTTCTGCGTAAAAATCCGCCTGCTGACCGGGAGATTTTGACACTTTACTATGAAATGAAAAAGATCCAGGGTAATGACGCGGCCATAGCCCGATTGGCCGAAGAGACGGGAAAAAATGTTGAAGAGCTCAGACGTATTGTTGAATCCGGGGTCGGGGCCAGGGTGTTCACCTCGGAGCGGCTTTCAACCGATGACGATGATTTTGCTTCCACCGAGGCAGTATCCAAAGATAAAACACCGGAACAGGAAATCCGTGACCGCGAATTACAACGTATCCTGTTTGAATGCATGGAAAAATTGTCCAAACAGGCCAGAGCGCTTTTTCAGCAGCACGAATTTGAGGAAAAGTCCTTTAAAAAACTCTTTGCAATTGCGGAGTACTCAAAAAGTTTTGCCAGCTTCAAACGCTGGTACAAACGAGAAATCTACGACCCGGTCCAGCAATGTGTCCTTGGAAAAGTTTTCTGATAATTTCCGAATCATGCTTGTAGGGATCAACAATCAATCTGGCTATTATCTCGTTGTTTCAGCGATGTAATAATTGATGGTGTCATAAAAACTTCGACCTGCTGCGTCGTGTGTCCCGGGGCGATTCACAACATATTTATGTTGTTAACAATTTCTTCGCGTTTTCGGAATGTTCAGCGATCAGCCGGGCAAGGTCAACCCCCACAAGTTCTCCCTGCTTAACCTTCCATTTTCCGGCAACCATGACATAGTCCGCCCGGTGTGCTCCGCAGAGAAGCAGGGCGGCCAGGGGATCGCCTGCCCCGGAAAAACGGGGCTCGTCCAGGTGAAACAGGGCCAGGTCCGCCTGCTTGCCGACAGCGATTTCACCGATGTCCTCCCGCCCGAGACACCCGGCCGAACCAGTGGTCGCCCAGCGCAGGGCGTCATAATGGGTCACTGCCGCCGGGCCATAGCACAGACGCTGCAGGAGCAGGGCCTGCCGCACCTCCTGCATCATGTTGGAACAGTCGTTGGAGGCCGAGCCGTCCACGCCCAGGCCGACCAGGCAGCCGGCCTGCTCAAGATCACGCGTCCGGCATTGGCCGGAGCCCAGGATCATGTTGGAACTCGGGCAGTGGCAGATGCCGACCCCGGCCCGTCCCAAGCGCATAATTTCCTCATCGGTAAAATGGATGCCGTGCGCCAGCCAGACATCGCTGTGCAGCCAGCCGACCCGTTCCAGGTAATCAACGGGCCGCAGGCCGAACTGCGCAAGGCAGAAATCATTTTCATCAAGGGTCTCGGCAAGATGGGTGTGCAGCCGTATCTTGTTTGCGCGGGCAAGGTTTGCCGTGTTCCGCATCAACTCTTCGCTGACGGAAAACGGTGAACAGGGAGCAAGAGCGATCTGGAGCAAGGAGCCGGGGGCCGGATCGTGGTACCTGCCGATAACCCGTTCACAGTCGGTCAGGATGGTGTCTTCGTCCTGGATTGTATTCCGGGGCGGCAGGCCGCCCTGGTCCTCCCCCAGGCTCATGGAGCCCCGGGTCAGCACCGCCCGGATGCCGATCTGGCGGATGGCATCGACCTGGATGTCGAGCGCTTCCGGCGCGGCAACGGGAAAGATATAATGATGATCGACCGTGGTCGTGCAGCCTGACAGCAAAAGCTCGGCGGCGGCAAGACGGGTGGACACATGGATCATCTCTTCGTCCAGTCCAGCCCAGATGGGATACAGGCTTTTCAGCCAGGGAAAGAGCTCCTTGTTAAGCGCCGCCGGACAGGCCCGGGTGAGGGTCTGGTAAAAATGATGGTGCGTGTTGATAAGACCCGGCAGTACCACATGGGCGGAACCATCAAAGAGCCGGTCGACCTTTGTTGCCGGCCTGCCGCCACCGGCAATGATTTCGCTGATCCTGTCGTCCTCGACAACAATGCCGCCGCCTGCGTCAACATCATCACTTACCAGGACGGCAAGGGGATTTTTCAGCCAGAACTTCATCGCTTGTTCCTACAGGTTTTTCAGCAGGCCGGTCTTTTCGTTGAATGCTTCAATCAATCTGTCGATCTCGTCCATGGTGTCGGGGATACTCGTCCAGTAATCCGGCTCATACCACTGGGCCTGGATCTCCTCAAAGGTTTTGCCCTGCTGTTCAACCCAGGTGAAATATTTCAGATTGTGAATCCGTTTGCGGTCAACATAGCTCAATTCCTGCATATTGTCCGTGGTCTCACCAAGCAGATAGCGGTGGAACACACCGGCAGCATCCAGGTCGGTGAATTCACCTTCCTCTTCGGTCAGCTCTGCCAGACGGCTCTGATACATCTCCATGGAATCCGTGGCCATGGTGATGATGACGTCCTGTTCGTCCATCTCGTAGTATTTGGCAGTTTTTATGGCGGCAAGCACATTGGCAATACTTGAGATTCCCAGCAGGTCCAGGTCATTGACCAGCTCTTCGGCAATACCCTGGTCGAGCAGATAGCTTTTACCAGCCGGTTCGTTGAACAACCGGATCAGTCCCATGGGGCCGTTATCATCAATAGCGGTGACAATGTCGGTATTCTTGACATTATGGATCCAGGGCACATGCTTGTCGCCGATGCCCTCAATACGATGGGCGCCGAATCCGTTGTTCAGCAGGGTCGGACATTGCAGGGCCTCGCTGGCCACGATTTTTGCTTGCGGGAAACGGTTTTTTAGAAAATCGCCGCAGGCAATGGTGCCGCCGGAGCCGGTATTGGAGACCATGGCCCGGAAACGGTCACCGGCTTCCATGATTTCATCCAGGACCTCCAGCA
>WFZC01000008.1 GCA_015489765.1 Desulfobulbaceae bacterium | reverse complement strand
TCAACATACGCCTCCTGAACAGAAGAGAGTTTGCCGTCTTTGCATTCTCCTTCCGTTGTCCGAATTGCCCTTCCGTCCGCCCAGAGAGCAAGATAGAGGCAGGAATCCACGGCAACATTGTCGACCAGCACCGTGCAGGCCCCGCATTCACCCACGCCGCAGCCCTGTTTAACGCTGGTGAACCCCAGGTCGCGCAACAGCTCCAGCAGTGATTGCCGCACATCCACCACCTTTTCATAGTGTTTGCCGTTAATGGTCAGCTTGATGGTTCTGGTTTGCATCAGTCGTTGCCTCCCTGGTTGGTAACTGCCTCTTGGGTCACCCTTTTTGCCAGTGTCCGGATAATATGGAGCCGGAATTCCCTGCTTGCCCGCCAGGAGGTGCGTGGTTTGACATCGGCCTCGACCGCATCGGCCAGTCGCTCAAGGCTCTCTTCCGAAATAACTGCACCCTTCATGGTTCTCTCCGCGGTTGGACAGCGGATCGGGGTGGGGGCGGCAACGGTAAAGGCCAGTTTAAAGGTTTCAACCTCGTCCCCGTTCATCTTTATCGCGGTCCCGCAGCCGATGGTGGCAATATCCATGGCCCCGCGCATGGCATACTTGATATAGGATGCCCCAAAACCCGTATAATTCTCAGGCCGGATGACAAAGGATTTAAGGAGGTCGCCCTGTTGCAGGATGGTGCGGCCCGGCCCGGTGTGGAATCCGTGGATGGATTCTGTTCGTTCGCCTTCCGGTCCCTGGATTTGGAGATCAAAGTCATACACCAGGGCGGCGCAGGCGGAGTCGGCGCTGACAGCGCCGTTGCAGATATTACCACCCATGGTGCCGGTATTTCTGACCTGCGGCCCGCCAATGGTGAGCAGGGCCTGGGCAAGCATGGGAACATGTTGCCTGATGATCTCACTGTTGATGATCTCGCTAAAGGTGGCGCGGGAGCCGATGAAAATGGCGCCGCTTTCGTCCATGCTGATTGTTTTCAGCTCATCAAGACCGTTAATGTCAACGAGGTGGCCGTAATCGCTTTTTCCCTCATGCAGGCGGACCAGCACGTCGGTGCCGCCGGCCAGGATTTTTGCTCCCTTGTGGGCGGCAAGGTACCGGACCGCGTCCTCGACGCTTTCGGCATAATGATACTTTTCTATTGGAAACATGATCGTTCTCTTACAGGAGTCCTGCGGCCCGAAAATGGGTAAACAGTACCTTTGGTGTCATGGGCATCTCGTTAATTTTTACTCCAGTGGCATCCCAGATCGCATTGCGGATGGCAGGTCCCTGGGAAATGATCGGCGGTTCTCCCAGCGACTTGTTGCCATAGGGGCTGGTCGGATCAAAGGTGTCGACAAATGCGCCTGCCAGCTCCGGGATATCGACACAGGTGGGAATCTTGTAATCCAGCAGATTGCCGTTATAAATCCAGCCGGTTTCAGGATCAATCTGCAGTTCTTCAAAAAGGGCCATGCCGATGCCCATGGCCATGCCGCCATGCACCTGGCCGCTTGCAGAAAGAGGGTGGATGATCCTGCCCGCGTCATGGACGTTGATGATCTCTTTGATAGTGACCCGGCACATTTCAATATCCACCTCGAGATCAACAAAGGTGCAGCCGTAACTGGGCGCATTGGTCCGGGTCTTGCTCGAAACCTCGGCCGTGAGTTGACCACCCCGGTCCTTGTGGTAATAGCTGTCCAGGGCAAGGTCATGCAGGTCAAGAATTGCCTTGTGTGGCTGATCTTGCAGGACGATGCTGCTGTCGGCCAGGTCCAGGTTTGCCACCGGTTGATCGGTCATCAGGGCGGCGTGGGCAAGGATTTTTTCCTTCAGTTTCGCTGCCGCCTGATGGACGGCCGGGGCGGCGACATAGGTCTGGCGGGAGGCATAGGCGCCGGGATCAAAGGGGGACACATCGGTGTCCTGTTCCGAGACCACGTGGATTCGGTCATAGGAGAGGCCAAGGGTTTCGGCCGCCATCTGGGCCAGGGCGGTGTCGGACCCCTGGCCGATTTCGGTGGCCCCGACCTGCATATGCACCGAGCCGTCCTGGTTGAGTACCAGGCGGCAACCGGCGATTTCCACACAGGCCGGATAGGTGCCCGAGCCATAACTGAAACAGGCCACCCCGAGGCCGGAGCGGATATTGCCGGTCTGGTTCGCATACTGTTTTTTCTTTTCATACCAGCCAATGGCGGCGCTGCCCTTTTCCAGGCATTCCCTGATGCCGACCGCATGTTCACAGTCGCCGGTTTTTGCCTTGATATCACCGGGCCGGGCACAGTTTTTCAGGCGAAACTGCACCGAATCCATGCCGATTGCCCGGGCCGCATCCTCGAGCAGACTTTCCATGCCGAAAAAAAGCTGGGGCGAGCCATAGGCGCGCATGGCCCCGGCTGCCGGGATATTGGCGTAATGGGTGGTGGCGGAAAATTTGGTCACCGCCCGTGGATAGAGATGGCAGCATTTGGATCCGGCGGCCATGGGGATGGAATGGCCGTGGGAGGCATAGGCGCCGGTATTGGAGATGACGTCAAGATCAATAAAGGTGATGGCGCCGTCCTTTGTGACGCCCGCCCGGGCCGTGACCGTCTGCGAATGACGGGTGCGGGTGGCGACCAGGCATTCTTCCCGGTCCATTTCGATCTTGACCGGGGCCCCGCCCAGTTTGGTGCTGAGAAAGGCAACCATGGGTTCCAGCACCACGTCCTGCTTATTGCCGAAGCCGCCGCCGATATAGGGCTTGATGACCCGGATCCTTGACCAGTCCATCCCAAGGGCCTGGCCGACAATGCGGCGGCAGATATGGGGAATCTGGGTGGAGCTGACAATGACCAGGTGGTTCTGGTCATCCATGTAGGCATAGGCGGTATGGTTTTCCAGGTGACAGTGGAGGACAATGGGAGTGTGGAAGCTCCCCTGCACGGTAAGGTCTGCCCGCGTTTGGGCTTCAGCCAGGGAGCCGCCCATTTCAAAGCTGGTTGATTTGAGGACATTGCCGCCCTCGTGGATGGCCGGGGCGTCCGGGGCCAGGGCGGCCGCAGAAGTTACGCAGACCGGCAGCTCTTCATAGTCCACGACCACGGCCCTGGCGGCCTTTATGGCAGTCAGCCGGTCGCGGGCAACGACAACCGCAACCTCGTCCCCATGGTAGCGGACGTGGTCGGTGAGCAGCAGCCTGTCGGCCACGTCCTGGTGGCCGGGATCAAGGGAATAGGGGTGTCCGGCCGTGGGAAAGACGTTTTTTGGCACATCGGCATGGGTGAATACCGCCTCCACCCCGGGCATGGCCAGGGCCGCCGTTGCGTCGATATTTTTGACCAGGCCGTGGGCAATGGGGCTGCGGACATATCTGGCCTCCAGCATGCCCGGCATGGTGTAGTCATCGGTATAGCGAGCCCTGCCGGTTACCTTGGCCCGGGCATCTTTTCGTCGGTGTGATTTACCGATTGCCATCATCAGTTCTCCTCAATCCGATTATACCATCCACAAATGGCCTCCAGCACCCCGCCGCCTATTGCCATGGCCTTGTCCGAGGCCGTCCGGCAGAAATCCGTTTTGCCGCGCGGATCAATGTCGCCGAGCTTGGTTCCCCTGTCCACCGGCGTATCACTGCGGAGAAGACCGCGCAGCACACCTGAAATGCGGGCGATAACGGGTGTGCCGGCAACTGTTGCCACGGTTTCGCCCTTCCGC
>WFZC01000007.1 GCA_015489765.1 Desulfobulbaceae bacterium | reverse complement strand
GCTCATGGGCAAGGCCGGCGGCCATCTCCCCGATGGATGCCAGTTTTTCCGCCTGGGCGGCCCGGATTTCCATTTCCTTGCGCCGACGGATATTTTCCTCCAGAGTTGCGGCCATCTCGTTGATTTCGGTGGCCAGCTGACCGATTTCATCACGGCTGCTTATCCGTATCCTGCTGCTCAAATCACGGCTGATACGGTGGGTGCCGTCAATGACCGCCCGGATGGGAAGGGTCAGGGAACGGGCAAAAAAAAGGACAGCCGCGATCATCAGCCCAAAAACGGCAACGGCCGAGAGTTTTGCCTTTCTCTTTACCGCGGCCAGCGGCGCCAGCACGACATCCCGTTTGGCATCAACCACAATCACCCAGCCACGTTTTGCGTTGCCATATGGAGAAAAATAGCGGTGAACCAGAATATCGCCGCTGGCCGGATGGTAGCTGATTCCTTTTTCTTCCCTCATCCATTTTTGGGTAATGGATGAGGGAAAATCATGAAAAACCCGAATATTGGAACCGGTCTGATTGCCGAACTCACAGCTCTGGTTTTGATGAAAGAGATAGATGCCATTTCGCTTGGCGTCGATGAGATTGCGCTCGACAATAAAAGCCTTGCCCAGCGCCGGAGCGATCAAACGATTGATCATGTCTCCCAGGGCCTTACCCCAGACATTGATAATAATGACCCCGGCTCGTTGGCCGTCGGCAAAAAATACCGGGGTGGCAAAACGGACCATGCCCGGACACCAGCTTTCCTCCCCCTCCATCCAGCCCCGCTCCAGGTTGGAGATCCAGATTTTTCCACGATCAAGCCGGATGGTGTTTTTGAAAAAATCGCGGCCCGCCTTGCTGCTTACTGCCCGCATGTGCAGGGCCGGGTCCGGTGGACCGGAGCGGGGAATAATTTTCCCCTCCCGGACCTTGACCAGGACAAATCCTTTGGCATCTATGAAACGAATGGCCTGGATGGAGGTATCCAGTTGCTGAAATTCAAAAAAACTGGTCTCCAGACGCTGCAGGGTGCGTAACAACCGGTCATCTTCACTGTCCTGCGCCAAAACCTTGAGCATATTCCGCACATCCCGACAGTCGGCAATGGCCAGCAGATTGGCCTTTGAATGCTGGATCAGGTCCTGGATCGCGCGTACGGATATATCGGAGAGTTCTTCAAGATGATCGGAGATATTTTTCATCAGAATATCGCTGCCGGAACGAACCATGAGCAGGGAAAAGAGTAACAGAGACGGCACAGTGACGACCAGCATGGTCAGGAGAATTTTAGGGCCTATTTTCAAACGCATAATGATGTCCTTTCCTAGTAGCCGGTATTGTCGGATACACTGTTTTCACAGGGGAGGATACACACCGCCAAGCGGTGCAAAATGCACCGCTTGGTAAGACAGGGGACGCATAGATGGTGCATAATGCAATAGCCATGCACCATGGCAAATTACAGCAGAGAAGTCAATCTGAAAATATCATACTGAAAATACGAAAAACTCCAGCGTAAAAGGCCAGAAGAACCGCGTTGGCATATCTCTTGTATACATTTCATGAAGTTTTCACTGCCAGGAAGGAGGTTGCACCTTGCCGGCAGGATGCACCAACACGATGATCATTGCACAAGGAGAAAACATGGGTAAGGAAAACTCGCGAAGGAGTTTCTTAAAAACAGGGCTGGCCTCCACCGGACTGGCCCTGTTGGCAAGTTCAAAGGCCAACGCCTTTTCCCTGAAAAACCCGGGTCGTGACGCCAGGGACGCCCGCTATATCGGGCAGAAGGGAAAACATTTCGTCATGGTACTGGACCTGCGCAAGTGCATAGGTTGTCAGGCCTGCACCTCGGTCTGCAAGGTGGAAAACCAGGTCCCCTCCGGCCAGTACCGCACCTTTGTCACCGAAACCGAAGTGGGCGTCTTTCCGCAGGTGCGCAAGGCCTTTTTGCCGCAACTGTGCAACCACTGTGAAAACCCGGCCTGCGTGCCGGTCTGTCCCACCGGCGCCACCTTTAAACGGGAAGACGGCATCGTGGTGGTGGACAACACGGTCTGCTGGGGCTGCGGCTACTGTATCAGCGCCTGCCCTTACGACAAACGGTATTTCAACAAAAAGACCAAAACCGCAGATAAATGTAATTTTTGCGCCCAGCGGGTGGACAAGGGCTTGATGCCCGCCTGCGTCGAGACCTGCATAGGCGGGGCCAGGGTCTTTGGTGATATCAATGACAAACACTCCGAGGTGGCAAGGCTGCTGGCCAATTTTCCGACAACAGTGCTGAAAAAGGCGCAGGGCACCCGGCCGCAGGTCTTTTATATCAACCTGGATAACCGGGTCACGGAACTGTTCGACACCACCCAGGACCTGGACGACATGGTCAAGGCCGAGCAAGGCTTTGAACGGGAATGGATGAAAGTGCGAGAGGAGGCAATCAACAATGGATAGCATGCAAACCCTTATCTCCTCCATCACCATAGCCAAACCGTGGGGGATTGATATACCCAACTATTTCTGGTTTACCGGCAGCTCGGCGGCCGCCTTTATCATCTCCAGTTTTGCCCATGTCTTTGGCTGGAAAAAGTACAAACCCATTGCCGGCATTTCCCTGCTCATGGCCTTTGTCCTGCTGGTGGCGGCGCCGCTCAACCTGATCGACGACCTGCGCCAACCGGGCAGGATTCTCAACTTCTTTCTCTATGGCTGGGAAAACTTTCCCACCTCGCCCATGAAATGGGGCGTGTTACTCCTGCTGGCCTATCCGATTCTGATCTTTTTCGAGGCCCAGGCCCTGTACCGGCCCTACTTTGTCAGAAAGGCAAAAAAGAGCGGTTTCCTTGGGAAGATATTTTACACAGTTATGACCTTTGGCAGGACCGACCTCAGCCCGGAGGCCCTGGCCCGTGACCACCGGCTCGGCTTTGTCCTCGGCGCCATCGGCATTCCCCTGGCCTTGGCCGTGCACGGCTATACCGGCTATATCCTCGGCGCGGTCCATGCCAATGTCATGTGGCACACGCCGCTCATGCCCATCATCTTTCTTGCCTCGGCCATGGTTTCCGGCACCGGGCTCTTGATCCTCCTGATCCCCTTTTTCCAGCGCTTTCTCTCCGACCGACACAAGGTGGACACTGACATGGTCGCCACCCTGGCGACCCTGCTGGCCTGGTTCATTGTCGCAGACCTGGTCATGCGCTTTTTATGGCTTACCTTTTCCCTGACCTTTGCCGATGGTGAAAAATACGCCCTGTACAGTTACTTCCGGCTCCACTTCATGGATACCCTGCTCATAGACTACCTGCTCTGCCTCTTCATTCCATTGATCATCGGCTTTACCCGGCTGAAACATATTCCGGTGGTGGTCTATTTCGGCGGTCTGGTAACGGCGGTTGGCGTCTGGATCTTCCGCTGGAATACGGTTATCGGCGGCCAGACCATCCCCCGCACCACGCCGGGTTTTCTCCGCTACCTGCCCCCGGTCACCGGTCAGGACAGCATTGTCTCCATGCTTGCCAACTGGGGCGTTCTTATTGCCCTCATCTGCCTGGTGCTGCTGATTTTCCCCTGGGATGAAGAGATGATTGACTGTTATAAAGGAGCTGAACATGGACAACAATAGACGAAAATTCCTGCTTGGATCGGCCGCGGTCATCGGGGCGGCATCCGTTGCCGGATACAAAGATACCTTACGCGCGGTCTCAACTCTGTCCGACAAGGGTGAAAAGGCCGAAGACTCCATTTATTTCAACTCGCCCGAGGCCGAATACAGCTGCCTGGACGACAACTTTAAGCCCAACGAACGCTACAAGGTCTGCGCCACCGCCTGCATAGGATGCACGACCCAATGCGGCGTCCGGGTCAAGATCGACCGCAAGACCGACAAGGTGGTGCGGGTGCTGGGCAATCCCTACAACCTCCTCTCCACCGATCCCTGGATCCCCTACAACACCCCGATCAAAGAGAGCTATACCCTGCTCTCTCGGAAGGGAAAATTCGAGACCTATCGCTCCAATGTCTGCGCCCGGGGCAACAGTGTTTTCTCCAAGATTTACGACGAGTTCCGGGTCCTCAAGCCCCTGAAACGGGTCGGCAAACGGGGTGAAAACAAGTGGAAGGAAATCGACATCGAGCAGCTCATCGACGAGATCGTTGAGGGCGGTGATCTTTTTGGCGAGGGAGAGGTCAAAGGGCTTAAAGATGTGCGGGACACAAAGACCCCCATCAATCCTGACGAACCGGTTTTCGGCCCCAAATCAAACGGCCTCTGCCTGATCGGCACCACCCACGAGGGACGGTTCAAAACCGTGATTCACCGGTTCCTGAAATCATTTGGCACCTCAAACTTCATGGGCCATACCTCCATCTGCGGGCTGTCCATGCGGGCGGGCGAGGCCGCCTTTCTTGGTAATTTCAAAAAATATCCCCACCTGAAACCGGACTTTGAAAACACCCGCTACCTGCTCAGTATCGGCACGCCTCCAGGCCAGGCGGGCAACCCGTTCAAGCGCCAGGGCAAGCTGCTCTGCCGAGCCAGGACCGAAGGCGACCTGGAATACGCCATTGTCTCGCCCATGCTTGGCAACAGTGACACCATTGCCGCAGGCAGCCGCAGCTCCTGGATCCCCATCATTCCGGGCACCGATCTTGCCTTTGTCATGGGCATGCTGCAGGTGATTATCAAAGAAAAGCTCTACAATGCCAAATATCTGGCCATGCCCTCTTCCCAGGCCATGAAGGCCATGGGCGATGTCTCCTTTACCAACGCCACCCACCTGGTCATTCAGGAAGGCGAGAAGACGGGCAAAATCCTCAAGGACAAGGATGGCCCGGTGGTGCTCGATGCGGCGGACAACACCATAAAACCCGCTGCCGCTGTTACCCAGGCAGTGCTTGAGTATGAGGGCGAGGTCACGCTTGATGGACTCACCTACCGCGTCCGAACCGCCTTTTCCGAACTGAAAAATAATGCCAATGAACTCTCCCTTGAAGAGTATTCCCTTGAATGCGGGGTAAATGCGGCAACAATCATCGAGGTGGCAAGAAAATTCACCTCATTCGGCAGAAAGGCCAGTGTCGACTGCCATGGCGGCACCATGCACACCACCGGATTTTACACCTCCTATGCGGTGATGATGCTCGGGGCCATGATCGGCAACCTCAACTACAAGGGCGGCATGAGCCCGGGCGGCGGCGCCTACAAGGATTTTGTCGGCAAGCGGTACAACCTCTTTGCCTACAAGGGCAAATCAAAAATCCACGCCACCCGGATCGACAAGACCCGCATGGCCTACGAAAAGACCAATGCCTTCAAGCAGAAAAAGGCCGCCGGTGAAAACCCCTACCCGGCCCGCGACACCTGGTATCCCTTTACCAATGCCCTGGAAAGCGAAGTCATCACCAACAGCGCCAAGGGCTATCCCTACAAGCTCGACGTGCTGCTCTCGTTTAACTCCAACTTCATGTACGGCACCTGTGGCGGCCAGAACAATATCGAGGAGCTGATCAAGGACCCGAAAAAGGCGGTGCCGCTCTTTATTGCCGTTGATCCCTTTATCAACGAGACCTCCAAATACGCCGATTATATTATCCCGGATTCCGTGCTCTACGAGACCTGGGGCGTGCTCCATGCCTGGGCCGGTTACCAGACCAAGCTCAACACGGTCCGCTTTCCGGTCATCAAGCCGAGGCAGGCCACCTTTGCCAACGGCGAGCCCATCGAGATGCTCAGCTTCATGATCGCGCTCGGCAAGAAGCTTAACCTGCCGGGTTTTGGCAAAAAGGCGATCAAGGGCAATGACGGCTCCTGGTATCCCCTGGACAAGGCCGAGGATATCTACCTGCGGGTCTTTGAAAATATCGCCATGGACTCCACCCCGGTCCCCGATGCCACCGATGAGGACATCACCTTAAGCGGTATCGAACAGTGGGTGCCCGCCCTAAAGCGGATCTGTGGCGCCAACTGGCGCAAGACCGCCTATGTCATGGCCCGGGGCGGCCGTTTTCAGGACGTGGAAAAGAGCTACCAGGGCGAATTCCTCTCCAGAAAATACAAAAAACCGATCCAGATTTATAACGAAAAGGTGGCCACGACCAGAAACGCGCTGACCGGCGAGCACCACAGCGGCACGGTGCGGTTCTATCCCCAGCGCACGGTCAAGGGAACACCTTTTAGCAAGCTCTTTCCCCGGGAAAAATTCCCGCTCACCGCCTTTGCCTTTAAATCAAACGTATTGGCCACTCCCGATACAGCGGCATCGCTACTGAAAGAGATCAAATACACCACCTATATCGACATGAATCCGGCAACAGCCAAACAGTTTGGCCTGCGCCATGGCGATTACGTGCAACTTTCCAGCGGCAACGGCCACACCGAGGGCTACCTGCGCCTGAGAAACGGTGTCCATCCGAACACTGTGGGGGTGGAACAGGGCGATGGCCGCCGGGGTGAAGGCGCCGTGGACGTGGAGATAAACGGCCAGGTCAAACGCGGCCTGATAGCTCGGAAAACAGGTGTGTTCTACAACAAGATCGGCCTGATGGATCCTGACCGGGAACTGGCCCTGACCACCGACTTTGTCTGCGGCTCCAATGCCAGACAAGCGATTCCGGTGAGCATCAAAAAAATATCGCCGCCGGACCGCAAGGCCTGAGCAACGGAGACGTTTTCGTTTAAACCTTTTTTAAATCCTCCTACAACGCTCAAAAAAACTGCCATAAGGCGGGGTAAAGCATTGCCTCGCCTTATCGCGGGTCTTCCTGCATCATTTCCCTGAAAAATCCTTCCACGGCCTGCTCTCAAGCGCAGCCCCACACTTTCTGTTTTTTTGACTCGATACCTTGAATTGAGCCATGTGCCCGCATATACTACTGTAGACGACAATAATCTTTCTCCTGGCCGGCAAGAAGCATGAACAAACCGGCAAATACCATTTTTCAGGCACCACACAAACCGATGAACAGGAAAATTGCTGCATTACGCCATTATAAACTGACATGGATAGGGCTGGCACTGGCACTTTTGATACCTGCCATTGCCGACTGGTGCGAAACTGAACCCTTCGAGGTAGTGGTTCGTTTCCTCAAATCAGCAGAACGGTATGAACTGGATGAATTTTTCATCGGGTTCTTTATCTTCCTCTGTTTTCTGGTGGTCGATCTTTTTCGCCGACAAAAACAACAGAAATTGGAAAAGGAAATAGAGAAGGAAAAGATAACTATCTATACGGCCATGCTTTCCTCGGCCCACCACATTCTCAATAATTTCCTCAACCAGATGCAGCTTGTCAAAATAACGGCCGACAATACTCCGGGTTTTGACCCAAGGGTCCTTGAGCTTTATGACACGATCATGCATGATGCCGAGCAACAAATGCAGGAACTCAGCAACCTGACAGAGATAACCGAAGAGACGATCAAGGAGTCTGTCAAGCCGAAATAACCAGGGTTGCGAATAACTCTTCTCCTGACAGTGACCGGGGAAAGAGCGGTCGTTACACCACACAACCACCATGAAAAATATGGCGGCAGCCGTTTCCCTGCGGATTTGGGGTGGGGAGTACAATCAATCTCTGGCGGCAGGGGGATGTTGCCCGCACCAGGTATTGATGGTGGCAATGGCCTTGTCAACGGCAAAAAGGTCCATGTGCCTTGCCAATTCCACCACCATCTCCTCTGCCTCGGTACCGGCGCACTCAGTCTGAATCTCTTCAAGAAGTATGTCGGCAGCGCCGAGATCACTGTGGAGGAGGGATTTCAGGGCGATCAGTCGCGCATGCAGTTTTTCCATGTCCAAGCTGCCGGCCGGGACTCTGTTCTTCTCTGACCGGTAAAGAATCACATCTATTTCTCCAAGCACCTCTGCCAGCAGCTGCTCCATCTCTGCCAGGAGTTCCTCATCCGGCATGTTGCCGTTTTTCAGCTCCTCGTCCACGGCACAGGTACAGTCATAAAGTTTGGCGGCCCCGATATTGCCGAAAACCCCCTTGAGGGCATGGCAGTACTCCTCACCGGCCTTGATTCCCTCTTCCCGGAGCAGTTGCCTGAGCTTGTCCACCGCCCTGTCATACCGGTCCCTGAGACGGCGGAGCTGCCTGTGATAGGCCTTCCTGCTGCCGCCGATGCGATAGAGGCCTTTTTCGATATCGAGTATTTGCCGCTCCTTGTTCCCGTTATTCTCCGAAAGACGGCCGCTGCCGACCGCTGCTGCATCGTCGGTAATCCTTAGTGCATCCGTTTGCAGGATTTTCCCTATAACATAGGCCAGCCGCTCGGGATCAATCGGCTTGATGATGACGTCGGTCATGCCGGCCCGCAGGCAACGCTCGCGGTCATCGGCCATGGCCATGGCGGTCAGGGCGATGATGGGCAGGGTGCGCAGGTAATCATAGCCGCTCTTTTCTCCCTGGGCGCGTATCCTGTCCGTGGCCTCCAGGCCGTCCAGAACCGGCATGTGCACATCCATGAGTATCAGGTCATAACGGCGCCCAATTGCCATATTGACGGCCTCGCCGCCATTTATTGCCTCATCCACCTCAATATCCATGCTCTCCAGGAGCTCGCGGGCGAAATCACGGTTGAGGTCGTTGTCCTCCACCAGGAGAAGACGCCGGCCGCTGTAGGAGGACTGGGCGGGAACATCGTGATAGCCGTTTTCCTTCTCCAGGACAACAAGCCGGTTGTGGCCGAGGACTGAAAGGATTGTATCAAGCAGGGTGGAGGGAGTGGCCGGTTTGATCAGGATGGCATCATAGCCTGCCTGGTCGGCCTGAGAAAAAACAGTTTCCCTGCCGTGACCCGTGGTCAGGACCAGCTTTGGTTTGGGCATTATTGCTGACTCATCCCAAATCTGTTGTGCGGTCGCACTGCTGTCAAAACCTGGCATGTCCCGGTCAACAAAAACAATATCAATGGGAAAATCGGCGTTTTTCAAAGCAGATATGGCCGCAGCGCCATCAGCGGCGGTCGAGACCTCCATATGGCAGGAGGACATGATCTCGACAAGAATATTCCGGGAAGCGGGATTACCCTCGACAACAAGGATACGAACCCCTTGCAGCAGAGGCCCGACTTTTTCCTGGAGTGATGCCTGCCTGTCGTTCTGCTCGGGAAGCTGCAAACGCAGGGTACAGCAGAAGGTGGACCCCTGGCCGGGCGCTGTTTTTTCTAACCAGATGCGGCCGCCCATCATGTGGGCCAGGGCCTGGCTGATGGTCAGGCCCAGACCCGTGCCGCCATGACGGCGGGTGGTCGATTGATCGGCCTGGGTAAACTTTTCAAAAATTTTTCCCCTGGTCTTCTCATTCATGCCCAGACCGGTATCCCGCACCGTAATCTGCAGGGTGAGTTGCCCGCCGGTACATTCCAGGCAGGACAGGGAGAGTTCCACCTCCCCCTCTTCGGTAAATTTACAGGCATTACCGCAAAGGTTGAGAAGGATCTGGCCAATCCGAACGGGATCACCGATCAGGACCGGAGGCAGATGCATATCCTGGCGGATCAGGAACTGGACATTCTTATCCTCCACCAGGATTTCAACGGAATCCTTGAGTTGCTCCAGGACGGATTCAAGCCGGAACTCAACCTGCTCAAGCTCCATCTTTCCTTCCTCTATCTTGGAGAGATCAAGGATATCGTTAATTATGGTGAGCAGGGATTGGGCCGCTTTCCTGGCCTTGTGCAGGTATGTTCTCTGTTGCTCGGTGAGCCTGGTTTTCAGGGCCAGATACAGCATGCCGAGAACGGCATTCATGGGGGTCCTGATCTCATGGCTCATGTTGGCCAGGAAGTCAGACTTGGCCTTGGAAGCGGCAACCGCCCTTTCCCGCTGCTCGACCAGCTGCTGCTGGAGTTCCTTCTGCTGCTGAATATCGAGCCAGCGGACATGAATGGTCGGCTTGTTATCCAGGACAAGTTGGGTATAGACAACATCGGTCCAGAACTCCGTTCCGTCCGCCTTCAGATGCACCCATTGAAAATGATGGCAGCCCTCGTCCATGGCGCGGCGTATCATCTCCTCCGCCCTGTTGCCGGAATCCCCGGCATTGGGCTGCACCGGCGGGCTCAGGTCGGTGGGACGCCGGCCGACGACCT
>WFZC01000006.1 GCA_015489765.1 Desulfobulbaceae bacterium | reverse complement strand
GTTTCGCATCGTTGATTGACGAAGTTGTAAAAAACCGAGAGATTGTCTTCATCAGCCGTCGTGGCAGAGAGGATGTTGCCATGATAGCAGCGGACGAATTAGCAGGCATTCTTGAGACCGCACACCTTCTTCGATCCCCTGCCAATGCAGAACGTCTCAGCTCCGCTCTTGAAAGAGTAAGGAAACGAGCAGGATCGCCTCAGGCAATCGATGAACTCCGTAAAGAGATTGGTCTTGAGTAGCCAGTCTAAATCAACGAAAAAAAGAGAAGCCGTATTTCAGCCTGAGTTCAGGCAGGATTTGCGATACTGGGTTGAAAGCGATCGCAGAACGGCCATTCGAATTTTCAAGCTAATCGAAGCAGTAATGCGAGATCCGTTTCAGGGAATCGGAAAACCGGAGCCTTTAAAGTTTTTAGGTGCTGGCGTTTGGTCACGCCGAATAACACAGGAACATCGATTGGTTTATGTCGCTAGTCATGACAGAATAGATTTTGTGCAGTGTCGTTATCACTACTGACACATATTTATTATCTTTCCGCCAACATGTCAGTGCACCAGATCACCTGCCACGCCCCCTTCACCGCTGCAACCGGGAAAAGGATTACGAAGTCATGTCAAGTTCGCTGTCTTTTTTCTGGTTCCTCGACGTTTCGAGTGGAATTCATGCACCACTGGTAGTGATTCCGCTTCCGTTTTTCACAGTCAGGGACGATGTACAAGACATAAGGTCCATTCTACTTCACCAGTTGCCGTAGATGTCTTGACGCTATCACAACCACCATCAATGAGATTCATGTTCTTGAAATAAATTTTGTTGTATCGCCAGTCAATGGGCATGGTGACCGGCATACCCGGGACTAAGGACCAGCTGCTGCCATTCCAATACCATTGCCAGATAGTTTCACTGCCATTTCCTGTGGGATAAACCGTGCAGCTGTGCTTACTTCTGCTGCAGGTACCTATTGGTGAAAATACAATTGAGCCGCTTCTTCGTATGCGTGTTTCCCCGTTATCCTCGGTCGCGTCATAACGCAGGTTAGCGGTGGAACAGAATAGTTGGCCGCTGTCACTGACAACCGGCATCAAAATGTAGCAAAATGATTCTGCCATTTCAAAAAAATGGGGCAATGTCTTGTTGGTCAGATCAATATCCAAGGAACCAAGAAACAATCGATGTGTGGACGTATCCCCTGACGTTGGGTGGCCTGCTTTCTTGTTGCCGGCAACGACATGGCCGACATGCGAGGTAACGGCGGAGATAAACATGGGCCAGGGATTCTTATTTTTGTAGTGGAAGACATAGGCAGCTCCCTGGTCTGTTTTTCCGCTGAGATCCTGGTCAGGCGCTCCGGCAACAATGGTTGAGCTGGAAATGGCGACGGATTTGCCGAGATGGTCATTTGCCTGGCCGTCGTCGGAAATCATTGCCGCCTTGGTTTGCAGGTCATGCCAGCCGCCCGAGGGCATGGAAAAGGTATACACGGCGCCCATGTCAGGAATGTAATATGGCAGCCCTGTAGGATCCTTATCTGTACGATTGTGATAGGGCGAGCCAACCACAATCGTATTTCCATCAATGGCTACAGCATAGCCGAAATTATCGTCTTCCATGCCATCGGTGGCCCGAAATTCCGCTGTTTCCTCCATATTTATCCAGTGTGTCCTTGACTTGACAAAGACATAGGCCGCGCCGAGGTTTGCTTTTCCAGTAACGTGAAAACCTGGAGCGCCGGCAACGATGGTATTACCGTCAATTGCCACTGAATGGCCGAGGTGATCATATTCATCACCATCACTGGCCATGAGTTTTGCCTGCTCTGTAAGAACGGTATGGGTCACCCATCCCGTGCTCGGCTTTTCGTAGACATATACAGCCCCCTGGTATGCAGAGCCACCTGTTCCATGCGCATCTGACCCAACGATAATTGTGTTGTTTGATATGGCAACGGAACGGCCAAAAAACTCGTCTGCCTTGCCATCACTGGCCCGCAGCGTGCAGCTCTCTTTCGTCATGTCAATCCAGCCCCCTGCCGGTTTGACAAAGACACTGGCCTCTCCCTGATCAGTCTTGCCGGACACATCATGTTGCATGGAACCTACCACAACAGTATCCCCCTCTATTGCAACGGAATATCCAAACCAATCATTAGCGCCGCCGTACCACGAGGTCAGTTTCGCTGTTTCTACAATCGGCCATCCATTTGGCGACTTGACAAAAATATAAGCACAGCCCTGAGCACCAGCATGTGGAGTTCCGACAACGATAACATCTCTATCTATTGCGACCGACTTGCCGAACCGTTCATAACTTTTGCCGCCGCTTGCCTTCAATCGCCTTATTTCCGTCCAATGGCCTGCTCTTTTCTCAAAGATATACGCCGTTCCCTGGTATATATGATAGGTCGACGCATCGATTTTTTCATCGTGCTCCGGGGCTCCCACCACAATGGTATTCCCATCAACAGCTATTGAATATCCAAACCAGTCCCCGGCCTGATCTGCCCCTCCAGTGCCGTCACTTGCTGTCAACTTGGCCTGCTGAAATATGGGATCAACGATCACCGGATATATGGCCTTGCGGTCATCAACAACAATATCTATTTGATTCCGGTGTGTTTCGATGTGGGCAGGGAGTTGTCTGGTATCGGCATCCACCACCATCAGGCCCGCATATTGCAAAACAACATCTTCAGCGGTTGTGACAAATTCAACACCACGGCTTCCAATCGCAGCACGCGGTTGCAGGTCACTGTTTACGTTCAGGGTAAGAACCAGTTTGCCGGTTGTATCCTTTCCCGGCCGTTTATGTATGGTAAACCCCTGCTGCAGCCCCATGGGACCATTGACAAACCATTGTTTAAGGAGACCCTGGTCATAGACAATCCTGTTGGCCTTCTGCTTGATACCCACTACCTGTGGATTGAGGATTGTTTTCCCCGATCCAACAGACGCAAGGTGCATCGTCACATGATGCCCCTGGCGCAGGATTTTCAGCCCAACATCATCCGTCAACATGGCTGTGAAATCCTGGCTGCTGTTTTTCAGGGATGCGCCTCGCTTAGTCAGGTGAAAGTGATATCCCTTCTGATCCACACCAATTGCTCTCGAAATCGCGTACCGAGCGCTGAATGATGGCACCTGGGCGGAGAATGCAGCAGGAATACAAAACAGAATGGCAACCAGGACAAGAACGACCAACATTATCGGAAAAACATCATGTCGAGCATATTTCATTCTTCTCTCCACTTTTGGTGCAGATTCTTGACAATCTGTTTCGAGTGCATCATTGTCGCCGTCACAGGCAACACATGCTGTAGCATGACCCGATACTGACACACCACCGCTCATTGTCAGCTCTTCCCGGTTTCAATTGGAACATAGTGAACATTGCTCAATAATGGTGTCCATTGACGGGACGACAACTCATTGAAAATAGGACGGATCCTCTCCCACACTTCCCGTTTGGCCAGGCATTTCACCCGGGCGGCCTGAAAGAGAAGACTGCACAGCTGTTGCACCTGATCCACCAGAAAGCTTTCATACACTCCCTCCTAAAAAAGGTTGCCTTGCAGAGTTCTCAGGAAATCTTCTCTTCATTGCAAACATAAACCAACCCAGGTCACAGATAGGTCACAAAAAGGGTGAAATTTCCGTTTTTTTGAGATAATTTTTTATCATTTTTCAAATGACTCTTATGTCTGCGGTGTCTGTTCCATGAGAAAACAAAATCCGGAGACCCTTAATGTCAGGCCGCGCCGTACCCGCACCCACCAAAGTTACCCGGCCTCTCTGCAGCGGTATCTTTCCCCGCACCCGTCTGTATAGTCTGCTTGACCAACTGCGGAATAAGCCGGCGCTCTGGATTTCCGGCCCTCCCGGCTCAGGCAAAACCGCCCTTGTCTCCTGCTATATAGAACTAAAAAAGCTCGCCTGTATCTGGTACCAGATAGATACGGAGGACAGTGATCCCTCCACATTTTTTTACTATCTTGCCAAAGGAGCGGAACAGGCTGCCGGGAAAAAAATACCCGTCCCCCCGTTTACAGCCGAATATTTTGAGAACCCGCTGAGCTTCACCCGCTGGTATTTCCACCAGCTTTATGCGCAGTTTAGCGCTCCGGTCATGCTGGTCCTGGATAATTACCAGGAACTCCATAACGATTCGGTGATTCAGTCAATCTTAGGCACACTCATCGGTGATCTTCCGCCTGGAATGCAGCTTGTTTTCATCAGCAGAAATAAACTGCCGGCCGCATTTATCCGTCTGCAACTCAATGATAAAATCGGTCTCATTACCTGGAAGGACCTCCAGCTTACTCTTGATGAATCACACGGGATTCTTGCCAGGTCCGGACGGGTGTCGGAAGACAGGATTACCCGGCTCCATGGGCTGGCAGCCGGCTGGGTGGCTGGACTTCTTTTACTGGAAGCCGGAACGAACGTGGGAAAAGCAGCTGAAATAAACCTCGGTGATGTGCCTCAGGAAGAGGTTTTTCAGTATTTTGCCTCGGAAATTTTTAATCGCCAGGACCATCAAACCAGGATTTTTCTTCTGCGGACATCATTATTGCCGCACATGAGCATCCCAATGGCAAAGGAGCTTTCCGGCGAACAAAGAACCGCAGAAATTCTTCTCACCCTGAACAGACGTAATTATTTTATTTCCAGAAGACCTGGGAAAAAAAGCACTTACCAGTACCACCCCCTGTTCAGGGATTTTCTCCGTGCCCAGGCGGAACTGAGTATTCCAGAAACACAGCGGCAACAGCTCCTTGAAAAGGCAGCGCTCCTGCTTGAAAATTCAGGTGAAATCGAGGAGGCCGCCGCTCTGTTTATCGACGCCAATAGCTGGCAGCAGTTGATCAAGCTTCTTCTTGAACATGCTCAGGCCCTGGTTGCCGAAGGCCGCCTCCGCCCGCTCATGGAATGGATCGAAAAAATTCCAGCAGAGATAACCAACAATTCACCCTGGCTTCTGTACTGGCTTGGCACCTGTCGCATCTTTCTTGATCCCGTTAACAGCACTCCGATACTTGAGCAGGCATATCAGCAGTTTGCGGATCAGCACGAGACGAGAGGGCTTCTCCTTGCCTGGGCAGCCATCGTCAATTCTATTCTGTTAAGATCCGGATCGTTTGCGCCCTTTCACCAATGGATTGACGAATTTTCCCGCCTTGAACACTACCTGGACAAACAACCCCTGCCTGTGCAGGCCCCGGTCATTGTCAGTATGCTGTATGCCCTTGGTCTTGCCTCAACCGACGCCGACCAGTTCGATAAATGGCTGGAACGGGCAAAACGACTGATCCAGGAAGATATCGATGTTGTCAACAAGGCGCACACCTTTAACCTGCTGATTGTAAAGACTGAGTTTCGTGGAGATCTTGCCGCTTCCGAGTACTATCTTACCCTGTTTCGCTCTTTTGCCTCCGCAGAGCAGCTTCCTCCTTTTTCCCGGATTCAACTGCAGAACTGCGCGGCTTCCTTTGCCTGGCTCAGTGGTCGTTTTGAGGAGTGTGAAAAAGAGGGCCATGCTGGCCTAGACATTGCCCACATGAGCGGTGTCCATCTGTATAATCATTACTTCTGGGGCCAGTTGGCGGCAGGGGCCTTGAGTACCAACAAGGGACCAGTGGCTAAACAGTATCTTCATGAAATGGCCGGATGCATGGGTAGGATGCGGCCCTGGGAGCAGAGTTTTTTCCATGTACTCTCCACCTGGGCGGCCCTGCTTGATGATAATACAAGCCAAGCTGTTCTGCAGGCCGAAAAAGGGTTGCGTAACATCCCGATAATGGGCACGACGGTCAATAATTCCCTGATCTATCTTGCTATGGCATTGGCCATGGACAGGGCAGACCGCCATGAAGAATCCCGATCATTTTTCCACCGTGCCATGGAAACAGCAGAACAGGCCCTGGACAGGCAGACAACTTTTGTCGCCTGCTGCACCGGCGCAATGATGTTTCTGCGCCATGGCGACGAAGTACAGGCTGATTCCCTTCTCAGACAGGGGCTTACCCTGGGCAGGACCAGGGGCTATATCAACTGCTATTTCTGGGATTCGCGGATCATGGAACGTATCTGTTTAAGGGCCCTGGAACTGGAAATAGAGACCGAATATGTACAGAAGCTTATCTGCAGACGGGGGCTGGTTCCAGCATCTCCGCCTCTTGAACTGGAGAATTGGCCCTGGAGGATAAAAATCTTTACCCTGGGACGCTTCAGTCTTCTTGTTGACAACAAGCCGGTTACGTTTGCCAAAAAAGGACAGTCCCGTCCCCTTGAACTCCTTCAGGCCCTTGTCGCTCTTGGTGGCCGCAGTGTAAGCAAGGAAAAAATCGAGGAATATCTCTGGCCGGATGCCCTTGGCGATGCCGCCAGCAGTGCTTTTTCAACAACACTTCACCGGTTGAGAAAAGTTTTAACAGTCCCCGGGGCCATCATGGTCCGGAACGAAATGATCACCTTAAACCCCCATTTATGCTGGGTCGATACCTGGGCCTTTGAACGCCTCATTGCCAACGCCGAGGCAGTTCCCGGCAGCCAGATCGACAGGAAATTCCTTCTTTTGAAAAAGGCAAGTGACCTCTATCACGGTCTTTTTCTCCAGGAACAGGGTAGCATATTCTGGTTTGAGGCAATCAGGGAACGGTTACAGAAAAAATTTTCCCGGATATCAATGCAATTGGCCGATCGACTTCTTCACCGGCACGGTTATCAGCAGGCCGTCCAGTCCCTTGAACAGGCAATGGCCGTGGATCCGGGCAATAAACAACTTTACAGCCAACTCCTCAAATCCCACCATAGAGCCGGATCGACTGGAAACGACCAAAAGTAAAAGGGAGCGAATAATAAGGGACAATCTCTGTCCGACCTGCCAACATCCATAAGGTCGTTCTTTGAAAATGTATTTGATCCTGTTCCGTTTGAGCTGCTCTTTCGGAGGGTAGGCAACCGGTGAAGTTGCCGCCATGTCCCGGACCGGACGGAGGCACCTTCCGCCGCCATCGCCGCCCGCCCCCGGCCCCATTTTTTTCCTTTTTTTGGGGAAGAAAATCGTTTGACAAAGAACAGGACGGTGTTACTATATCGTTAAATAGCGATATATAGATCACGACACACCCTGTTCAACAGCAAGAGGAAAACC
>WFZC01000005.1 GCA_015489765.1 Desulfobulbaceae bacterium | reverse complement strand
GTACATAATCGCCATTTCATTGGTGGCAAAGGCAATGTCCCAGTCGGCGAACCTGGGTATCAGCAGGTTGTCGATCACCGTGTAATCGGCCGAGGCCATGATGTCGCAGGTCCTGCCGAGATCAATGATTTTGCGGGCGCAGGTGCGGGAACCGGCTGCCTCCCGCAAAACATGGATGCCAGGATATTTTTTGGTAAATGCTGCCGAGATCTGCGTAAACGGGATCGACAGGGAACCGGCATGGAAAATAATCAGGTCCCCTGTCGGTTGGGCCCGGGCCATGCCCGAAATTGACAACGTCACAATGGCTGTCAAAACTGTCAGCAAAAGATATACCGCATCCCCAGCGAAATTTCTTCTTGTTGTCGATTGCACGGATCTGTTCATGCGTTGGAGTGTGTGGTCGTTGGGTAATGACCTTGGTTACAATACAGGTACAACACACTGGAGAAGGTAAACTTCGGGCTTGTTCCTGTCAATCTCTTTCGTTGTGCCGTGGCGCCGGGACGAGCTGGCGCCAAAAACAGGTAGTCAGGTGGGCGGGCAAGCAGGGGGAAACCATGCCGGAACAAAAAATAGCCGTAATGTTCCGGCATGGAAGGGTGGGTCAGATTATTTGATTGAAAGGTGCCGGTGAGGTGGCTGTGATGATTTCTTTTTGGGCAGCTCAATTTTTAACACACCACGACGATATTTTGCCCTGGCCTTGTCCAGGTTGACCGGCGCCGGCAGGGCAAGAGCGCGCTCAAAGCTGCCGTAGGCGCATTCCACCACATGATATCTGCCCTTGTCCGATTCCCGTTCTATTTTTTTCTCGCCGCGGATAATGAGAATATCGTCCTGCACCTCGATGTCAAAGTCACTTTTTTTCATACCAGGGGCCTCGATCCGGACGATGATCTTGTTACGGGAGTCAAAGACCTCGGCGGCCAGCAGCCCCCAGCCGATACTGCGCCGGTCGCCTTCCGCAAGTACCAGGGCATTGTCTTTTTTCCCTGCCTTGCCTGGCAGGGAAAAGCGGGTAACGGCATTGGTCGCCCTGCTTGTCAGCTTGTTCCAGCCTTCAATGACCGTGTCCCATACCTGGCCCAGACCCTGTCGAAGTTGTGTCAGTGTTGCCAATTTTTCACCTCCTTTCGGAAATTTTCATCCTCTGTTACGGCTGTGGCCTGAAAACATGGCCAGGCCATGCCGGTTTTCAGGGAAGGTCGCAATGTTCCCATATCTTCCCCGCAGCCACCGTTGGCGCTGCCGATAGCACTGCCAAGGGTTACAGAAGAATACGATACACCTCTTCTACCTGCTCCCATTCCTGGCTGCCGGGATTTTTCAACTCCGGATTGATTGCCTTGAACACCCGTGCCAGGCTGATGGTAATCGCGCCAACCAGTTCCGGGATCTTCTTTTCCGTCATATCGGAGATTCCAAGTTTGAGCGGGGGCAGGGTGGCCTGCTGTTCAAGAATGGGCGTAAGCGAGAGTTCCTCGTCAAATTCCTTGAAATCACGGATGGCCTGCTGCAGACCGGCGGTGATGGGAATGTCCTGGTACTCGATGATGTCCCGGCCGTTTATACTGGCGGACACCTGCCCCAGCAGGAGAAGATCGCGTAACCGTTCCCCGATAAAATTGCTGAGCCGCTTAACATCGCTTTTATCTATATCCAGTCCTGCAGCCCCGCGAAACAGTCGTTGCAGTTGCTTGATTCCCATAACCATGGTTCTTTCCTCCACTGTCTTCCTGTTGCCTGATTTATTTCAGGATTTATTTCGGGATTGATTATTTTGTCTGTTTGGCCATTTTGCGCACGGCAAGGGCGGTGAAGGTCAACATCCAGCCATACATCAGCAACTCGATACTGACCATTATTCCTATAACCCAGAGTCCGGAGATCGGCCAGCTTATGCCCAGAATAATGGCGAACAGGATGTCAACAACACCGATAACCACCGGCATCACCCATTTCCAGCCCAGTTTGCGCAGGCGCAGCCCGTAGACAATGCGGATGATACCCATGGCAAGAAAGATACCGCCCAGAAACAGGGTGAGGGCAGCCGATGCCGCCATAGGATTCATCAGGATCAATGCCCCGGCGCCGATGTACAGGACACCAAGCAGGACATGGACCATCTTGCCACGCCATTTCTCTTCCCTGTCCATTATGGTCTGGACCAGGGCAAAGGTGCCGTTGACAATGATGATGGCCCCGAAAAAGAGCACCGTCACCAGGGTCATGGCCACGCTCTGCACCAGACCGATACTACCGGTTACCAGCATAAGAATACCGAGCGCCAACAGCCAACCCCATTTGCGGGGCAGTTCCTCCAGGTCAACCACCATTACTTCAGCGGCTATTTTTTCTTCGTTGCTCATAGTTCTTCTCCTTTTTAAAAAAACAGAAAGTTTTGGTTTCAGTTGGTCGTAAATGACGTGGAGCACCGCCGGGCGGTGCTCCACTCTGCTCTCTTGCCATCGTCAGGGTGGTTTACCGGGCATGGTTTTATATCAATTTACGGAAAAGCGATAATCGATGTCACCCATTTCCGTTGCATCCCTTTGTCCGGCAAGGAGGTAATGGTATCAGATATGCTCTTTGTGGAGGATACCGAAAATTTTCTCCTTGAATTTTTTCAAAGAGTTTTTCAGCTTCTCTGTGTAGCCTTTGCCGAACTTGCCGCCTTCGGTTTTTTTCTCGATTTCCTTGAGCTGTTTGTAAAAAGTTTTGTACTCGTTCTTGTTGCCGTAACCAAGCGCCTCGGCCATTTCGAGCTGGGTCCTGGTGTCTGCAAGCAGGCTTGCCAGTTCTTTATTCTGTTCTTTGGTCCGATTTTTCTGCGCGGCAAGTGTTTCCGCTTTCTTGAGCATCTCTTCAGCCCTCAGAATGGGCAGAGGGATCACGTTCTTGGTGATGACCAGCGTTGACAGCAGATCATACAGGCTTGCCTTGGCCTCCTGGTATTTCCCCTCATCGACCAGTTTGGCCACGGCCTTGATACCCTGCGAGTAACTTGCCAGCGGCAGGGAGGTAACTACCAGATCGATTTCAGAGGTCAGGCCCATGAGGATTTCCCTTGCCTGCTGGACTTCGCCGTCATCAAGGAGATCTTTTGCCGTTTTGACGGCTTTTTTGATGGTGTCGACCGAACTGATGAGGTCATAGGTCTCGACCCGTACATCAATGGGAGCATTGGCCATATCGGGTTCGCGGGCAATAACGATATCCAGTTTGCCCGAAACTACTGCCAGGGCATCCAGTGCCTTTTGTTTGTCTTTCTTGTCAAGGGCTTCAATTGCCTTTTTGGTCTGGGCAAGGGCGGTGACCGCCTCCTTGATAACCGTGGCCCTCTTTTTTGTCGCCGCCTCGCGGGTCTTGCTCTTTACCTCCTTGCTCACCTTGGCTGTTGCGGCAGACTTGGTTTTATCCGCGCCGGCCTGTGCCATTGCCGTGCCGGTAAACAGCATTGCCCCGGCTGCCAGCAGACAGATCATGGTTTGCCGAAATTTTTTTCGCTCTTTCATTGCACACCTCCTGTGTAGGGTTTGGTTGGGTTGTGGAAAAATAATTTGAAAAAATTTGGACTTTGTACAATCTATCATGCTGAGGGCAAAAGGTGTGCCAAATACTAAACAGACGTGTTATCAATATGATGACTGATGCGGGGAAGGTGGAAAGAGTGGGAGAGCGGCCAATTTGGCCGCTATGGTGGGCATAGGGCGGCCAAAAGGGCCGGGCTATTTGTCGTTGAGTTTTCGGCGCAGGGTACGTTCGCCGATGCCCAGGAGGGCGGCGGCTTTTTTTCGATTGAAGTTTGTCCGTTTAAGGGCTGCATCAATGAGTATTTTTTCCGCTTCGGCCAGGGTGGCATCGGCGGGTATGCAGATGGCTTCCTCACCGGCACAACTCGGGCTGATCCCAATGGCCGGCAGGGCAGTGGCGAGAAAGTCGGCCGAGATCTCCTGAATGTCCTCGGGCAGCCGCACGGCCAGTCTGGTCATCTGGTTTCGGAGCTCACGGATATTGCCGGGCCAGGAATAGGCTGACAGCAGGGATTGGGCCTG
>WFZC01000004.1 GCA_015489765.1 Desulfobulbaceae bacterium | reverse complement strand
GATCTTCCCAGGTTCACCCTGGTGGGTGCCACCACCCGTACCGGCCTGTTGACCCCGCCCCTGCGTGATCGTTTCGGAGTTGTCCTGCGGCTTGAATATTATAGCCCGGAAGAACTGGTCCGGATCGTCAAACGCTCGGCCAGTTTGCTTGGCATTGCCATCGATGATGAAGGCGCTCTTGAACTTGGCCGTCGTTCCCGGGGTACGCCCCGCATCGCCAACCGGTTGCTGCGTCGGGTGCGTGATTATTCGGAGGTCGGAGGACATGCAACCATTACCGGTAAGGTGGCGGATGAGGCCCTGGAGATGCTGGCCGTTGACCGGTTTGGCCTGGACGAGATGGACAGGCGCATCCTGCTGACCCTGATCGACAAGTTCCAGGGCGGCCCCATCGGTCTTGACACCCTGGCCACTGCGGTCTGCGAGGAAAAGACCACCCTGGAAGACGTATATGAGCCCTTTCTCATTCAGTCCGGTTTTCTTGTCCGTACGCCCAGGGGAAGAATGGCAACAATGAACGCCTATGAACATTTTGGCCGGCCGGTCGGCTCAGGCCGTATGCAGCAGCCCGGACTTTTTGATCAGGAGTAAATCAGCGTGTCTAAGCCATATGTTATCATGCTGGTAATAACAGTTAGGCAGATATTTATCCAATAAGGAGATCAAAGATGAAAACCTGTGTAATATTGATAACTTTGGCGGCAACCTTATTAACACCTATTATGGCCCGGTCCAGCCAAGAAGCTCAGAGGTTGGGGATATGTCTTACTGACTCACTGAACGGCAAAGAACGAAAAAATCTTGCTAAATGGATTTACTTTGGCATGTCTGCTCACAGTATAATGAGACCATACTCAAATATAACAAGGAAAGAGAAGGAAAAATTAGATAAATATGTAGCGGATTTAATTACAAGATTACTGACAGAAGATTGTCCGAAGCAGACTGCCTCGGCATTTAAAGAAAACGGCAGTGAAGGTTTGAAGTATGCTTTTGGCGTGGTTGGTAAAGTGGCTATGCAAGAGCTTATGAATGAACCAAAAGTTTCAAGATCTCTTGGTGCTTTTGAAAAATATATTAATAAAGATAAATTTAAAAATGTTTTCAAGTAGTTGAATAATACAGTCGCATTTTGAATGATAAGAAAAGTCCGAAAGAACACAGCTATGCAGCTATTTTCTGACAAAGGAGAGTAAATGGTCCGCAAACAGACAGTAAGGGATATATTGGAGAAAAAGGGGAGTGGACAAAAGATCAGCATGCTCACCGCCTATGACGCGCCCATGGCCATGCTTCTTGATCAGAGCGGCATTGATATTCTGCTGGTCGGCGATTCCCTGGGCATGGTCGTGTTGGGGCTTGACTCCACTGTGCCGGTGACCATGGACCATATGCTGCACCACGCGACTGCTGTCAGCCGGGGGGCAGGGTCTGCGCTCGTGGTCGGCGATATGCCCTTTGGTTCCTATCTCGTTGACTCCAGGGAAACGGTGCGCAATGGTCTCCGTTTTCTCAAGGAAGCGGGTTGTGATGCCGTCAAGCTCGAGGGCGGCCGGAATGTCTGTGATGATGTCCGGGCCCTGGTCAGGGCCGGCGTGCCGGTTATGGGACATCTTGGCCTGACGCCGCAGACCGCCGGACAGCTTGGCGGTTTCAAGGTCCAGGGCAAAAGCATGGCGGCGGGCCGCAGGTTACTGGCCGATGCCAGGGCCCTGGAAGAGGCGGGCGCCTTTGCCTTGGTCCTGGAATGTGTTCCCGGCCGCCTTGCCGAGGTCGTGACCAGGGCAATAAATATCCCGACCATCGGCATTGGCGCCGGTCCCCACTGTGATGGGCAGGTCCTGGTCACCAATGATATGCTGGGACTGTTTGAAAGATTTACCCCCGGTTTTGTAAAAAAATATCTCAACCTGGCGCCGCAACTCAAAGAGGCGATTGCCGCCTTCCAGGACGAAATAAACAGCGGTGTGTTTCCCGCGCCCGAGCATACCTTTGGCACCGATGAGGATTTCAGCGTTCTGCTGGGTGAATGATTTCGCGGCCTGTTTTTCGCAACGGGCCGCTTTGAAAAATTGCCGCCCCATCTCTGCGTCATAGAAAAATGAAAAATGCTCACATGTGTATAATATGCTGCGCTTTTTACTTTTCCTGTTCCTTGACCTTGAATGAAAAGTCTAATTTTTCAAGGCACCCAACAGTGTAGCCATCACTGGCGCCGTATAATAAACTCTGCGTGTCCCCGATGCCTGGAGACCTGCCGAATGCCCTGAGTCATTCCCATGGTTTCTAAGCTGTCTTTTCGATAGGACAGTTCAATGGTGCTATTGAAGAGTCCCTTTCTTTTCATGCCTGGATAATGTACTCCCGATTGTGACATAGAGGTGGCAATCATCTTCTTTGTTGATCATCCAGCAAATTCCGACATTCTACCTCCGACATTCTTTCGTATTCGGATAATTTTAGAAAATGCTTTTTACCCTTGACATCACGTGTGTTCGTCCGTACTTTCATTATGAAATATATTTCAAAAAGGTGAAAAAATGGTCCGACCGAGAAAATGTCGCCGCATCCGCGCCATACCGGTGTCAACATTTTATAAACCACAGGGGGTTGCACTTCATGAGCTGACAGGGGTAACGCTGTCCCTTGAGGGATTTGAAGCCATGCGTCTTGTTGATGGGGAAAATGTAAATCGTGAGGAAGCGGCCCGGATGCTGGGAGTATCTCCATCGACCCTGTGCAGGATACTGGCGGAGGCAAGGGGAACTGTGGCCAGGGCCCTTGCCAACGGCTGGGCCCTGCGCATTGAAGGAGGTGATTATGTGGTTGAAGATACAGAAAACCCGGGGAAGAGAAGACCGGTAAATTATTATCATATCGGTCGAAAAAGTAGAAAAAAATACCAAAAATAACAACACATTATCGATAAGGTGTTGAGTTCGTACATAGAGACGAATATTAAATTTTAATGCATAAGGAGGTTATTATGCCTGCACAAAATGGAACCGGTCCGGAAGGAAATGGACCAAGAAGTGGTAAAGGTATGGGAAAGTGTGGAGCCGGAGCCGGTAAAAACAACGTCAGGGGCTGTGCTATATCGACCCGTGGTTCCGGTGGTGGCTGCCGCCGTTGGAGCGGTGGTAATAGATTGGGAAGAGGGAAAAACAGTGGCGGTAGGAATCGTGGCCGTCAGGGCAACAGATAACGGTTTCCGCTACGTGCCATTTACCAGCGGCTAGTTGTGCCTACATGAATCCGAGGCACCACTGGTCACCCACAGGTTTAGGTTCATGAAAACACATAGTTGCAAATAAATCCCGCCAGTTACTTTGAATCGGGAGGAAAGGATTGTCTCCTGACTGTAATTGCGATGGATAAAGATAAACCGTACCACAGCGATATGGACAATCCCGCAGGCCGCGAGCTTGATCTGTGCGCTTGAGAAAATGATAATTCGATAATGCTCGGGTGTGTATTTTTTCATCCCGAAGATGTTTCCCGTTGACAAGGGTGGTAACTATAACTATTATTTTTGCTCGCTTGAGCAAAACCAGAAGGGCGATTCATGGCCAGGCCAAAAAAATGCAGACAGGTTTCGAAGCTGCCCCGGGCGCTTTATTACAAACCCAGGGGCATCCCCATGAGGGATTTGACCGAAGTGTATTTGCCCGTTGAAGGCGCCGAAGCCTTGCGTCTGGTTGACTCCGAGGGACTTGATCAACAAAGTGCCGCCGAACAGATGGGCATCTCCCGTCATACCCTGGGCCGGATACTTGCCCGGGCAAGACAGGTCGTTGCCCGGGCCATCACCGAGGGAATGGCCATTCGCATCGAGGGCGGAAATTTTATTATGAAGGGTCAGGGGCACGATGGAAAGATTGTCGTAACTTCTGAAAAGAATATGATGAATAGGGGAAGGGGACAAATGAAAAAAATTGCTGTCTCCAGCGAGGGACCGGTTCTTGATGATCAGGTGGATCCGCGCTTTGGCCGCGCGGGCGGCTTTTTGATCGTTGATCCGGAAACCATGGAATGTGAATATATCGAAAACGGATCCGGTCAGGTCGCCAGCCAGGGGGCCGGTATCCAGGCTGCCGAAATTGTTGCCCGGGCAGGTGCCGGCGTGGTTCTCAGCGGTTATGTGGGGCCCAAGGCCTTCTCGGCACTGACAGGCGCTGGGATTAAAGTGGGTCAGGACTGCGACAATATGACCGTCCGTGAGGCCGTTGAAAAATATACCAGGGGTGAAATAGCCCTTGCCGAGCAACCGGGTGGTGGGGCAGGGGCTTGATCAGCCGGTCGTATGAACTGCAGCAGCCTTGAATGATTGTTCAAGGCATATGAGGGGAGGTCGATGAAGATAACTGTTGCCAGCGGCAAGGGTGGGACCGGGAAAACAACGGTTACCGCCTCGCTTGCCGCTGTCTGGGACAGGCCGCTGCTGGCAGTGGATCTCGATGTGGAAGAACCTAATCTGCATCTTTTTCTGCAACCGGAAATATCCACAGATGTGGAGAAAGCCTGGATGGAGATCCCTGTACTGGATGCTGAAAAATGCACCCTTTGCGGGGATTGCGTGAACCTGTGCCAGTTCAAGGCCATTTCCCTGATGATCTCCACCCTGACCCTGTATCCTGATATGTGTCATGGCTGCGGCGGTTGCATGGCCATTTGCAGCAAAGGTGCATTGGGGAAGGGACAACGGGAGCTGGGAACAATCCATCAGGGAAGGGTGGGGGAGACCCGGTTCCTTTCCGGCACCCTTCGCATCGGCGAGGCAATGAGTCCGCCGCTTATGGAGGCGGTCAAGAAAAAGATGGATGATATCCTTGAGCTGGAGGGTCGGGATGCGGTTATCGACGCGCCGCCGGGCGTGAGTTGTCCTGCCCTGTGTGCGGTCATGGACAGTGATGTGATTGTCCTGGTTGCCGATGCCACCCCCTTTGGCTTGCATGATTTCAAGCTTGCCTGGGAGTCTTTTTCTTCCCTGGCCAAACCCACGGGGGTGGTGATTAACAGGGCGGGAATGGGAACCCGGGAAATTTACACCTTCTGCGGGGAGAACGCAATTCCCATTCTGGCAGAGATTCCCTTTGATCGGAAGATCGCCGAAGCCTACTCGCAAGGGCGCATCATCGCAGAGGTATCCGCTGAATTGGGCACTGTTTTTTCTTCTTTGCAAAAAAACATTCGCGCCCTGGCTGCCGGTGACACAGGGGAGGTGGGAGATGCGTGAAATTCTTGTGTTAAGCGGCAAAGGGGGCACCGGAAAAACTTCCATAACCGCAGCATTTGCCCATGTTTCCGGGCATAAAATCATATGTGATCTGGACGTTGATACCCCGGATCTTCATCTTTTGCTGCAGCCGACCCATGAACGGGAAGTACAGTTTTATGCCGGCAACGAGGCGCGGATCAATCAGGCCGGATGCATTGGTTGCGGCCTTTGTGAGGAGATGTGCAGATATAATGCCATCCACCATGATGGTTTGGATGTGTTTACCGTTGATCCGATTCGCTGCGAGGGGTGTAAGGTTTGTGTCACCTTTTGCCCGGAAGAGACCATCAGCTTCCCGGAAAAACACTGTGGCCGCTGGTATGTATCGACAACGCGCTTCGGGACCATGGTTCATGCCCAACTTTTCCCCGGTGAAGAAAATTCGGGTCGGCTGGTGGCATTATTGAAGCAGGAGGCAAAAAAACTGGCCAAGGAAAAACAGATAGATTGCATTCTCAGCGATGGCGTGCCCGGAGTCGGCTGCCCGGTGATCAGTTCTCTTTCCGGCGCAGATTTTGTCGTTATCGTGACAGAACCCACACCTTCAGGAAGGCATGATCTCGAACGGGTGGCCGGGCTCTGTCGTCATTTTCGCACCCGGGCCGGTGTTATTATCAACAAGTTTGATTTAAATGATGAGCAAAGCAGCCACATAGAGAAATATTGCCGTGACAACGGATATCCTCTTTTGGCAAAACTGCCCCATGATGCCCTGGTTACCGAGGCCATGGTCAAAGGGCGGGCGGTGACCGAATGCGGGGAGAGTAAAATCGGCCTGGATATACGGGTCGCATGGGAAAAAATAGAACAGCTTACCCGATGAACGGGCCTGCATAAGATGGAAGGCCCTTGTGAAAACATGGAACAAGAGGAGACAGACATGATTATTGGTATTCCTTCAACACAACCCGGTGGTCTGGATGCCCGGTTCGGCGCCCATTTTGGCCACTGCGACCTGTACACGCTTGTTGAGGCGGAAAATGGTGAAATAAAAGAGGTGCGAACCTTGCCCAATGTTCCCCATCAGCAGGGAGGGTGCCTTGCTCCGGTTCAGCATCTTGCCGATAACGGCGTTGATGTACTGCTGGCCGGAGGAATGGGGATGCGGCCGCTCATGGGATTTAACCAAAAGGGAATCGATGTCTATTTTGCGGCCAATGCGCCTACGGTCGGGGTGGCGGTCAGGGCCTTCCTGGCCGGCAATCTGCAGAAGTTTACCCAGGACCTTACCTGTGGTGGCGGCGGTCAACCGATAGCCGGATAAATCGGCATGGCTGGGCCATATTTTCAGGTCACAGCCAAAACGAATGCTGAAACGGTCTGGAAGAATGTGGTTTTGCAGGCCGTTTTCGGATATACCATTGCCTACTTTACCATGAAAACAAATATTGTCCTGTTTACACCGTCCCTGAATCCTGCCTCTGGTTTTATCACCACTCTTTCCGATCATGAGGATGTCCGGGTGACAACAGTTGCAACGACAGAGGAGATGTTGCGCTTGGTCCGGGAGGAAAGCCCGGCCCTTGTCGTTCTGGAGGAGGGGGATGACGCGCGCAAGGCTCTTGGTCTTGTTATTGATATCCTGTCCATCAATGCCATGGTCAACACGATTACGATTACCGCCATGGATCCGGAATCCTGGCATGAAAAAAGTGAAGGATTGGGGATGCTGGAGCCGTTACCCGCCCCTCCTTCTGCTACTGATGCCCGAAAACTGCTTGCAACCCTTGGCAGGCTGGGAGTTTTCACGTAGAAAAAATGCTGGCCACCGAAGTGTCATGGCGGTATCTTCGGTTTTATCAGGGGAGCGACTTGCACTTTTTTCCTGCTGTATTATATATATCAGTAACATATGCACAATAGAAAGATGCCGGTTGCGGCAGCAACTGACTGACATAGACTTTTAGGTCCAGGGGACGGCAGGGGAACAGAGTGTTTCCCCTTTTTGCCGTCTTTGCCGTTATTCATTATTCTCATGGAGGTGGGAAGATGCTGAAACGTTGGAAAGTCGGGTTGTTTGTCATGGTGTTGTCCGGAATCTTTGCTGTCAGTGCATGGGCGGTACCAACCAGGTTGACCGTCAGGGCCCTTGCTCATGATGCCAAGTTCATCGGCTCGGTCGTCGGTGGCCTGAAGGTCGTTGTCAAGGATTATTACACCGGCCAGGAGCTGGCCAGCGGTATGATCATGGGTGGCACCGGCAATACCAAGCTGATTATGAAGGAACCGGTAACCCGGGCAACGGTCAGGTCCGAGGGTAAGGGAACCGCCAAGGCTGTCTTTGAGTTTGATATAAAAAAACCCCTCAAGCTACTGGTCGAGGTTGTAGGCCCCATGGGGGCAGAGGCCAATATTCATAAAGAGGCCAAGACAACTTGGTTGCTGCCCGGGCAGGACATTAGCGGCGACGGGCTTCTCTTTGAGTTGACCGGTCTTATTGTTCATCCCCATAATCCCGAGGCCCATGAATTTTTCACCCTGGGTTCCACTCTTCCCATCAGTGCAGTGGTCACGCCCATGTGCGGCTGCCCGGTCAAGGCAAACTTCCCGCTCTGGAATGCCGATGATTACACGGTGACAGCCTATATTTTCAAAGGTGGTAAAAAAATAGCCGAGCTGCCGTTGAAATATGCCGGCAAGACAAGCAATTTCAGCTCTTCTTTCACCCCGAAAGAAAAAGGCGGCTACCGGGTCGTGTTTACAGCCCATGACAAGCGAAATAATCAGGGCGTAGGGATCAGCGGTTTTGTCGTTGTCCCACCGAAAAAATAATTTACCCTCCCTTTCTGACAGTAGTGACCCTGCCGTTTTTTATAGCGGCAGGGTCACATTTATTTCTGAATCTCTTACTCTTTTTTGTTGCTCATAGCCCTGCCGTGGGCGATCCCCGTGAATTGACTATTTCATTTGAAAGCAGCATCCTGTCATCAGGATGGCGTTTTTTGTTCTTATACGGGCCAGTCTGATAATTCTGGCGATCCCGGAATTTCCCCACTTTGCACCCCGCAGTTTTTTTTTCTTTTTTTCGTGACCAGAAATCTTGTGTTGTTCTCGTGTTGTATTTCCTTTTATAACCAATTGTTATCTGCAGTTCTTCTCTTATGGTTACCAATTGTTGAACTTGGCAACTTTTTGGCAAATGCCCTTCATGTAGTGCTCTTTCTCTTTTGTTATCCCATATATTGTGGCTTGCCCGTCGCTGTCGTTAATGCGCAACAGGCTGTTTCTCCGGCTGTTTTTCCTTGACACATGGGGTAGGGGTGCGATAGAACAACAGGTAGGTGGGGTAAAGTGGGTATTAATGGTTAATAGTGTTGCAAGAACCCTTTTGGCGGTACACTGGTGAAACAACAGGTTTCCACATTACGATTTCGCGGTCGTTCGGAGCATTCTCTGGACGCCAAGGGACGGCTGAATATTCCAAGTCGTTTCCGTGAGGTCCTGCGGGAGGTGTACAGCGATACTTTGATGGTGACCAACTGGCAGAAAAGCCTGAAGGCCTTTCCTGTCGAGGAGTGGGAGAGACTGGAGGAAAAACTTATCCAGGATGGCCGTAATCAGCCCGGTATGGGGGACTTTGTCCGCTATGTCATTTCCGGAGTGACGGTTTGCACGCTTGACAAACAGGGAAGGATTTTACTGCCGCCCACCCTGCGCAGTGAATTCGGTATTGACAGGGAAGTCGTACTTAACGGCATGCTGGAGAATTTTGAAATCTGGAACAAGGCCGACTGGCAGCTTGAAACCCAGCGGACCCGCGAACGTTTTGTCGATTTCGACCAGAATCTCTCTGCCCTGGGCATTATGTAGCATTGTATGGGTGGAAATGCGGAAGAACTTCACCTCCCTGTCATGTGCAATGAGGTGCTTAACTGCCTGCGACCTGAAAACGGGGGACGGTATGTGGATGCCACCCTTGGTCTTGGCGGCCACAGCGAGGCTGTTCTTCAGGCATCTGCTCCCTTTGGCAGGGTCATTGGCTTTGAGTGGGATAATGAGGCGGCAATGCTGGCAGGCAAACGGTTACAGTCGTTTGCAGACCGGATAACTATTATCCATGCCTCCTATGCCGATATGGCGGATGAACTGTCTGTTCTCGGAGTTGATTTTGTTGACGGCATACTGGCCGATCTTGGTGTTTCATCCCTGCAGCTCGATCGTGCCGAACGGGGGTTCAGTTTCAGCAAAGACGCGCCGGTGGATATGCGGATGAATCCCGAGGTACCGGTTGACGCGGCCACCATCCTGGCAAGAGCCACGGAAAAGGAACTGGCTGATATTTTCTATCATTATGGAGAAGAGCGGCAGGCCCGGCGCATAGCCGCCCATCTCTGCAAGGTGCGCACAAACTCCCGGATACGGACAACCAGACAGCTGGCGGACTTGGTGGCAGAAGCCGTACCCCATCGTTTTCATCCGGAAAAAATTCATGTGGCGACCAGGGTGTTTCAGGCTCTGCGGATTGCCGTCAACCGGGAGCTGGACAATCTGGTCCGTCTGTTGACCGATGGACCTGATTTTTTACGGCCGGGATCAATGTTGTGCATGATTACCTTCCATTCCCTGGAAGACCGGATTGTAAAACAGGCCTTTCGCCGGGACCAGCGGTTGCAAGCCGGAAAGCCCATCCACCCGACGGCAGAGGAAATTTCGGCCAATCCGCGGGCAAGAAGTGCCACCCTGCGCTGTGCAGTGAGAGTGTAAAACTTTAGAAGAGCCGGAGTTACGAAATTTTCCACAGAGTCGAATCCACAGGAGGAATAAGCCATGATTATCAATGTGCAGACAGGCCAATATCGGAGTCGGGTCCTGCGCCCGGGACTACGGCGGCGGGTTGTTGTCCGGCGGACCAGGGAAATGTCACCCGAGTTGCGGCGGGCCGTAGGCATCACCCTTTGCGTCGGTCTGTTTGTTCTCCTTGCCGGCGGCTCATTTTTTCACTGGATCAGTATAAAAGAGTCCAGTAAGATCAACCAGTTGCAGGTGGTGGCCGCGGCCCTTGATTCCGCAAATATCGAGCTGCGGGCCAGAAAGGCGGGCCTGCTGGCACCAAAACATATTGAAGCTGTGGCGGCTGTGCGTTTTGGCCTCCACGCTCCGGTTGATGGTCAGTATCATCGTCTCTGATACCGGGGCATGTATACCGTAAGATCCAGGCGAAAAAAACAGAGAAAGGTCCTGGTGGCTATCCTGGGACTCTCTATCCTTTTGTTGGCGGCAGCTGGTGTGGTTCTGTATCGATCCCCCCTCTCCCTCCAGGATATCAGCAGGCTTGTCCAGCTTGCCGCCGACAAATCCTCGCCATCTTCAAGCGGTAAGATTGGTGCTGGCGAGGTGTTACGCGGTACCATCTATGATCGGAATTTTCACGAGTTGGCTGTTTCCTATCCCCTGTATTCACTCTATCTCCACCCGGCAAAAAACAGTAACCATGCCCGGAGCGCCAGGCAGCTTGCCGATATTATCCATGTTCCGACCGATGAACTTCAGCTTCGTTTTAAAACATCGGCCCGGGCCGTACTGCTTGCCGATGATCTGGACAAAGAGCAGGTAAACGCTGTTGAGCATCTTCATCTTGACGGGATTTTCTGCAAACGGAGTGAAGTTCGTTATTATCCGGAAAACGAGGCTGCGGCGCATGTAATCGGCTATACCGGCAATGGTGTAGGGCTGTATGGAGTCGAGAAAAAATACGATCTTGCGCTGCAGCCGGGCGGGTATAAGGCGGAGGAACTGCCGGGGATAGATTTTTCCGGCAATACCATGCTTGGGGAAAAGGGAACGGACCTGGTGTTGAGTCTGGATCTTTCCCTGCAGAAACGGGTGGATTTCCATCTGCGCCGGATGTTGCGGCAGCTTCATGCGGCGCGGGGCGCGGCCCTTGTGCTTGAGCTGGCGTCGGGAAGGATTCTTGTCTCGTCGATTCAGCCTTCATTTAATCCCAATTATTTCTGGCGCACCGGGGATGCCGGCGGGCGAGACCTTTTGTTCAAACCGTTTTTTTCGCGCCGGACATTACATCCGATACTGGCCCGGGTTGCGGCAATTATTCATCAGGGTGAAGAGGACCAGCCGTTGCTGCCCATTACCATTGCCGCCCCGGATTTTGGCCTGGGCGCCAAAGAGTTTGCCGGGATTGAACAACAACTGCGCCTGGATGCTCCGGTTGAGGACAGCCTGGGTCGGGATGCCGGGCAAGTTACTGATTCTGGAGATGGGCGAAATAAAAAGCAGTTAAGCCTTATGCAGATTGGGGTTGACCTGGCATCCCTTGTCAACGGCGGCTGGCGGCACCAGCCCTCCTTCCTTGATTCTGTCTATGACGTGGAAACAGGACAACGTTTTACCAAAAGGCAGCAGGAAGAAGATGAAAGCCATGTGCTGTCACCAGCGCAGGGAGTACGCATCCGCCGGGATCTGGCGGCGCATTTTGGCACAGGCAAAAAAGGAAGGTCTTTTGTCTTCCATGCCATGGACACACGTGTCGAAGCTGCCGGTACCCTGAGCAGATATGTGCAGCACCAGCTATTTGTCGGCATGATTCCCGGCAGAAAACCGGCCATGCTTCTTTTGATGGCTATCGAACAGGATCAATTGAGGCCGTTTGCCAAAAAGGCGTACAGAAACAATATGCGTGCCGAAGGAACAGCCCTGTTGACAGACCTTTATGCTACGGGTGTGAAACAGCAGGTTGCCGTCCATCCCGCGGAAAAAGACAGGAAAAATTTTGCCCGTTTTCTCATCAGCCGCCGCCTCGATTACTCACCCATGCCGGTGGACCGAACAGCCGGCGTCATGGAAATGCCCGGGCTTGTCGGCCTGAGTTTACGCAAGGCCCTGCGTCGGCTCAACGGTCGCAAGCTCAGGATCATTGTTGAAGGGTCAGGGAAGATTGTGGCCCAATCACCTGTTGCCGGCGTCCGTCTGCAGGGGGTGAAACAATGTAAATTGACGTTGAAGTCAACCATCTGAACAGTGATGCGGTTTTTCGAGCTGACAAATATTCTGGCTGTCTCCTCCGGAAGGGAGCTGCCGCCGGAAACCGTGATCACGGCAATAACCGCGGATTCCCGCCAGGCCGGACCAGGTACGGTCTTTGTGGCCCTGAAAGGGGCATGTTGTGACGGCCATGACTACATAGAGGAGGCAGTTGGCCGGGGCTGTCTGGCCGTGGTTGCCGAAGCCCGGCCATCCACCCGTCTCGGAGTACCCTGTTTCCAGGTGGCAGACACCCATCTGGCCCTTGGCCGGCTGGCCTGCGCGTTTTACGGGTATCCGGCCGCTGCCATGAAACTGATCGCCCTGACCGGTACCAACGGCAAGACCACAACTTCATGGCTGCTGGAAGGTATCCTTAAACAGGCCGGATATAGTCCCGGAATCATCGGTACGGTCAACTACCGCTATATGCGGCCAGACGCCACCGAAGTTGTCCGGCCCGCGCCCCTGACCACGCCCGACCCGCTCCTGTTGCAGGCGCTGTTACGGGAAATGGCGGATGGTGGAGTCAGTCATGTTGTTATCGAGGCATCTTCCCATGCCCTGGCCCAGGACCGGCTGGCCGGAATAGACTTTGACGTGGCGGTATTTACAAATTTGACCAGGGACCATCTGGATTATCACCGGGATATGGAAGACTATTTTGCCGCCAAGAAAAAACTCTTTACCTGCAATATGAAACCAGCGGCTACCGCCGTGATAGTGACCGGTGCAGGGGAAGCGGGCGGATATGGCCGGCGGCTGGCAGGGGAGGTGGAGCTTGAGACCGTCCTGGAAGTCGGCTTCGCTGAAGATTGCCGGGTCAGGGCCGATGACATCCGCCAGGGTATTGACGGCATGGCCTGGTCATTGATCATTGATAAAGAACAGTACCCTGTACGTTCCAGCTTGACCGGACACCATAATGTCCTCAATATGCTGGCCGCCGCAGGCGCCGCCCATGCCCTGTCCATATCCGGGGAGACAATTGCCGCCGGCCTGTTGGCGGTTGGCCAGGTCCCCGGCCGGCTGGAACGGGTGGTCCTGCCGGGATTGGATGCCAACAGGTGTCCGGCGGTTTTTGTTGATTACGCCCATACCCCGGATGGTCTTGCCAATGTCCTTGCGGCCATGAAATCCATGACCAGTGGCAGGTTGATCTGTGTCTTTGGCTGCGGCGGAGACCGTGATGCCGGTAAAAGGGCGTCCATGGGCAGGATTGCAGCCAAAATGAGTGATCTGGTTATCCTCACCTCTGATAATCCGAGGACCGAAGATCCGGAAGCGATCCTTGCCCAGGCAGCGGCCGGGGTGCGGGATGGAGGTAAAGTTGAGCGCTCCCTGGCGGAGATGTTTGCCGGTGACAAGGCGCAAAAGGGTTTTTGCATCATTGCCGACCGCGGCCCGGCCATTCGCCAGGCATGTGCGTTGGCCAGGCCCGAAGATGTGGTTCTCATCGCCGGTAAGGGCCATGAACAGTACCAAATTCTGGGCCGGGAAAAGATATTTTTTGACGACCGCATGCAGGCCAAAAACGGTCTGGCCGCCTGGACGGTCCGGCATCTGATTGCCGCGACCCGGGGGAGATGCATCCATGGCGCCGGCCGGCCGGTGCGGATGTTGGGCGCTATTTCCACAGATACCAGGACCATGCAGCCTGGTGACGTGTTCCTGGCCCTGAAGGGGGATAATTATGACGGCCATGCCTTTGTCGATCAGGCCGTTGCCGGTGGCGCCGGAGCTCTTGTCGTTGCCGATAAAGTGCAGCTTGCGGAATCCCTGCCCCCGGTCATCCGGGTGGAGGATACCTTACGGGCCCTTGGCGACCTGGCCGGCTACCGCCGCCGTTTGTTCGGGGATGAGGTCACGGTCATTGGCCTGACCGGAAGCTCCGGAAAAACAACGGTTAAGGAGATGACCGCTGCCATCTGCAGCCGGTTTTACGAAACGGGAGAGCCCGCTCCCCGTGCCGTATTGAAGACACGAGGAAATTTTAACAACCTGATCGGTCTGCCGTTGACCCTGTTAAGGCTTGGAGCCGAGCATAGAATCGCGATCCTGGAAATGGGGATGAACCAGCCGGGTGAAATTAGTCGGCTGACGGAAATAGCAGCTCCGGATATCGGCTGCATCAATAATATCCAGGAGGCGCATCTACAGGGTCTTGGCACCATCGATGGTGTTGCCTCGGCCAAGGGAGAATTGTTTCGGGGCATGGACTCAGAATGTGTTCTGGTTGTCAATTATGATGATCCCCTTGTGGTCAGGCAGGCCCGCCACCATAAGGGAAGAGGGATGGGATATGCGGTAACTCCGGTCGGTCGCAGGCGCAAACCGGAGGTCAGGGCCACCCGGGTAACAGGACTGGGTGAAACAGGGAACCGCATAACCCTGCATGTGGGAGGCTGGAAAAAACGTTTTCTCCTCCCGGCCCCTGGAGAACATAATGTTGCCAATGGTGCTGCCGCTGCCGCCATCGCCCATGCCGCCGGTATTGATCCCGAGTGCATTGTTGCCGGGCTGGCCGGTTTTTCCACCATTGATAAACGAATGGAATGTGTCCGGGTGCCGGGTGGATTGCGGGTGGTCAATGACAGTTATAATGCCAATCCATCGTCCATGGCCGCCGCCCTGAAGACCATGGCTACTTTCTGCCCTGGCAGCCGGAAAATAGCGGCTCTTGGCGACATGCTCGAGCTCGGTCCCGGTTCGGGAGAGGCCCACAGGCGCATTGGCCGGCTGGCGGCTGAACTTGGCTATGACCTGCTGGCGGTGACTGGTGAGTATCGGCAGTATGTTGTCACCGGCGCCAGGGAGGCAGGCATGGCCAGGGAGCAGGTCATGGGTTTTGTCGATACCGTTGCCATGGCCGACTGGCTGTATCATCTGATGATCAGCGGCCGCCTCGGCGAAGATGACTGGCTGCTTATCAAGGGCTCGCGCGGGATGCGGATGGAGCGGCTGCTCCAGGAACTGCAAAACCGGTTTGATCCTTCCAGGACAGGGGAATAGCCAATGCTCTACCATTTTCTCTATCCCCTGCATATCCAGATCAGCTGGCTCAATGTTTTCCGCTATATCACCTTTCGCTCCATAGGCGCCGCGGTGACGGCCTTTCTTGTTCTCTGGTGCTTTGGGCCGATGTTTATCCGCTGGCTCAAGCGGCGGCAAATCGGCCAGGTGGTCCGTGATGACGGTCCCGAGACCCATTTCAGCAAGCAGGGAGTCCCGACCATGGGGGGGCTGCTCATCCTTGGCGGCATTGTAGTGTCGACCCTGATCTGGGGGAATCTCTCTTCGGGCCTGGTCTGGCTGCTTCTGGGTATCAGTCTGTTTTTTGGAGGTATCGGGGCCGTAGATGATATGAAGAAGATCAGCAAGAACAACAGCCGTGGCGTTTCGGCGCGCGGGAAACTGCTGTTGCAGGTCATCGGCGCCTCCTTGGTCGGTCTCTATCTCCTGCTGCATCCTGAGTATGACGGCAACCTGGCCATCCCCTTTTTCAAGGGATTTCATCCTGATCTCGGCTGGTGGTATGTCCCCTTTGCAGTTATCGTCATTGTCGGGGCCTCCAATGCGGTCAACCTCACCGACGGCCTGGACGGCCTGGCCGTGGGGCCGGTGATGATCAGCGGCACGGTTTATCTGATTTTTTCCTATGCCGCCGGCAATGCCATTATCGCCCGCTACCTGCAGATACCCTTTGTGCCGGGGGCGGGAGAGGTGGCTGTTTTCTGCGGCGCCCTGGTGGGCGCCTGCCTGGGGTTTCTCTGGTTTAACTCCTATCCGGCGGAAATTTTCATGGGTGATGTGGGTTCCCTTGCCCTTGGCGGTATTCTGGGCGCGGTATCCATTATCACCAAGCAGGAGATTCTGCTCTCCATTGTCGGCGGCATCTTTGTCATGGAGGCTGTTTCGGTTATCCTCCAGGTCGGATTTTTCAAGATGAGCGGTGGCCGCCGTATTTTTCTGATGGCACCGATTCATCACCATTTCGAGAAAAAGGGCTGGCCGGAACCCAAGGTGGTGGTCAGATTCTGGATTATCTCCATCATCCTTGGCCTGCTGGCACTGGCAACTCTGAAATTGCGCTGACCATGGAACTTGCAGGTATCCAAAAGGCGGTGGTGATTGGCCTGGGAATGTCAGGGATGGCTGCGGTCCGGTTTTTCCGGGACCGGGGAGTCGAGGTGGCTGTGTCCGAGTATCGCCCCCTTGCCGCCCTTGCCGGTGAAGAACGGGCCATGCTCAGGGAGCTTGCGCATGAGACCGGAGGCCACAGCGAGCAGTTTGTTCTTCAGGGCGATTGTATTGTCCCGAGTCCCGGTGTGCCGCTTGATCTGCCGGTTCTGGCGGCTGCCCGAAGAACCGGAATTCCGATAGTGGGAGAACTGGCCCTTGCCGCCGGCATGTTTTCCGTGCCGGTGATTGGCGTTACCGGCTCAAACGGCAAGACCACGGTCACAAGTCTGATCGGAACCTTGCTGCGCTCCTGCGGCTTTCGCCCCTTTGTCGGCGGCAACATAGGCAATCCCCTGTTGTCGGCGCTTACCCGGATGGATGAGTATGATGTCCTGGTCCTTGAACTGTCCAGTTTTCAACTTGATCTGGCCGGGGAATTCAGGCCCGACATAGGGTTGCTGCTCAACTTGACTCCGGACCACCTGGACCGGCACGGCAGCATGGAGGCGTATGTCCGGGCCAAGATGGGGATGTTCAACCACCAGGAGATGCATGATTGCGCCATCTTGGGCGGTGATGATCCGCTGGTCATGGAACAGGCTGGAGATATACGGGCGCCGGTGGCGACCTTTGGCCAGGGAGACCGGCACCAGGCCCGCATAGTCGGCGATGAAATCCGGGTTGATCTGCCCGGCCGGGGGCACGGTTGGTTTTCCCTTTCGGGAACAGGGCTTGCTTCGCCGGTGAATCGGCTCAATGCCGCGGCAGCAATTTTGGCCGTGATCTCTCTTGGTGCACAAGAGCGGTGCGTTGCCGACGGATTACAGGCCTTTGTGCCGGTTGAGCACCGCATGACCAGGGTGGCGGAAATCCAGGGCGTTGCTTTTATCAATGATTCCAAGGCAACCAATGTCGGCGCCCTGGCAGCGGCTCTGAAAAGCTGTCCCCCGGGTGTGATATTGATTGCTGGAGGACGTGATAAACAGGGAGATTTTTCCGGGCTGCGGCAACTTGTCCGGGAACGGGTGACCCACATGCTCTGTATCGGCGAGGCGGCCACCATGCTGGAGGAGGTCTTTGGTGGCTGGACCCGGGTTGAAAAAGTCGGGGACATGCAGAGAGCAGTTACCCGGGGAGCGGCGCTGGCGGAACCGGGACAGACCGTATTGTTGGCGCCGGGTTGTGCCAGTTTTGATATGTTTGCCGATTATAAACAACGGGGACGGGTATTTACCGCGGCAGTACATGCCCTGATGGATATGGAAAATACAGAATATACCGAAAAATCGAATTGATCCATAGAAGATGACCGGAGAGGAACAATGACCAAGATTTGTTGTGTCTGTCAGCGGGTGGAGAATGGCAGTCATTGGAAAGAGGAATATGAATTTGCCGAAAATGAACGGGTGACACACGGCTATTGCCCCCTGTGCTTTGATGTAATCATGGCCGAGCTAATGGAATCCATGGACGGATTGTCCCCTGAAGGGTGCGCGGTCCATTGCTCAGGGCAGGAGAAGGAACAACAGAATTTATGCGTCTGATTATTACCGGCGGCGGCACAGGAGGTCATCTCTTTCCGGCCCTGGCAGTGGCCGAGGGAATCAGGGAAAGGGAGCCGGACAGTGAGATTATGTTTATCGGTGCCGGCCGCCGGATTGACAATCAGGTGCTGGCGGACAAGGGTTTTGAGCGCCGGGTCATCAGCTTTTCCGGGATCAAGGGCCTTGGCATGTCCGGTTTTCTCCATGCCGCCTCCAGGTTGCTGCCGGCAACAGCACAGTCGTTTTTTCACATTCGTGCTTTCAGGCCGGATCTCGTCTTTGGCGTTGGTGGATACGTGACCGGGCCGGTATTGACGGCAGCGAAAATATTACGGATACCGATATGCATCCATGAACAGAATTCAGTGCCGGGGCTGGCCAACCGGCTTGCCGGCAGACTGGCGGACAGGATTTGTATCTCTCTTCCCTGTAATCCGCCCTTTGCGGAGGCCAAATCCATCCTGACCGGTAATCCGGTCCGCAGGGAGATCCTGGATGCGGCGCTGAAAAAAAAAACAGGGGCCGGAAACCGGATCAACATCCTGATTGTTGGCGGCAGTCAGGGGGCAAGAAGGGTCAACGAGCTGGCGTGCGGGGCCATGAAAATGCTTCATAAGCGGGAAAAAACGCCCTTGCGGATCATTCATCAGACCGGCATGGCGGATAAAGAAAAGGTCAGGGCCGGTTATGCGGAGAGCGGCATTCGGGCAGAGGTTGCCGCCTTTTTCACCGATATGGCGAAACTCTACCTGCAGGCAGACCTGGTCATCTCCCGGGCCGGGGCTACGACCCTGGCGGAGCTTGCGGTCATGGGGCTGCCAGCCCTGTTGATCCCCTATCCCTTTGCAGCCGATGATCATCAGACCACCAATGGCCGCTATTATGTGGAGGGCGGCGGCGCCTGCATGGTGCAGGAAAAAGAGCTGGATGAAGCAAAACTTGCCGCAGAGATCAGGCAACTTGTCAACAGGCCGGAAAGACTTGGGGAAATGGCAGCGGCCATGAAAAGGATGGCGCGGGCGCAGGCAACGGAGCGGATTGTCGAGGTCTGCAACCAGTTGGTCAGGGATAACTGAGTCGGCATGGAAAAAGTGAGTCACTGGATATATGTACAATAAAACCAAGCACATACACTTTGTCGGCATCGGCGGCATCGGTATGTCCGGCATTGCCGAACTCCTGTTGAACCTTGGCTATCGTGTCAGCGGTTCTGATCTGCACGAATCGGACATCACCCGCAAGCTGGCGTCCCTGGGCGGAATAATCCATGTCGGCCACCGGGCGGCGTGGATGGAAGGCGCGGATGTGGTGGTGACCTCATCGGCGATAAGCGCAGCCAATCCGGAGGTGGTGGCGGCAAAAGAGGCCCATGTGCCGGTGATCCAGCGGGCGGAGATGCTGGCCGAACTGATGCGTCTTGCCAAGTATGGGATCGCCGTTGCCGGCAGTCACGGCAAGACCTCGACCACCTCGCTGGTATCGACCATCCTTGCCGAGGCCGGCCTTGATCCAACCGTGGTGGTGGGCGGCAAGGTGGACAGTCTTGGCGGCAATGCCAAACTCGGATGTGGCGATTTTCTGGTGGCCGAGGCGGATGAAAGCGACGGCTCCTTTCTCAAACTTTCGCCGGTCATCGAAGTGGTCACCAACATCGATCTCGAGCATCTCGATTATTACCGGGACATTGATCATATCAAGGATGTGTTTCTTAAGTTTATCGATATCCTGCCCTTTTACGGGGTAGCCATCCTCTGCTTTGACGATGAAAATATTGCCCGCCTGCTGCCAAGGATTCAACGACGGGTCATCACCTACGGCCTCAGTGAACAGGCGGACCTTTATGCCACCAGGATAGAAGGCCAGGGGCTGGCAACCACCTTTAGCGTCCGTTTCCATGGCCGCGACCTCGGCCGGGTCACCATTAACCGGCCGGGCAGACATACGGTCTATAACAGCCTGGCCGCCATGGCCGTGGCCCTGGAACTGGACATCGATTTTGCGGTTATCACCAGGGCGTTGGCGCATTTTGACGGTGTGCAGAGGCGTCTGCAGATCAAGGGGGAAAAAGGGGGCATACTCGTGGTCGATGATTACGGCCATCACCCCACCGAGATCCGGGCAACCCTGGATGCGGTTCGTGAAGGGTGGCCGGACAGAAGGCTGGTGGTTGCCTTCCAGCCCCATCGCTATACCAGGACCAGGGCCCTGTTCATCGAGTTTCAGACCGCGTTTCACCGGGCCGATGTCCTTGTGATGACAGATATTTATGCTGCAAGTGAACAGCCGATTGCCGGGGTGACCACTCCCCGGTTGCTGGAGGCTATAAAGGAGCATGGGCAGCGCAATACCCATTATGTGGCCACGGTGGAAGAGCTGCCCGGGGCACTCGTCGATCTGTTGCAGGAGGGTGACCTGCTGTTGACCCTGGGCGCTGGTAATATTGTGCGGGCGGGTGAACAGCTGCTGAACCATCTTGGAGAATCCGGGGCCGCCTGATGTTGACTCCACGGCAGCAACGGGAGCTGGCTGAGCTGTGCGGGCCCGATGTTGCCTTTGATGTTGCCATGGCGCCTTTTTGCACCCTTGGCGCCGGTGGCCGGGCCGCTGCCCTGGCCGGGCCGCAGGATGTGGAACAGCTGGCGGCCCTGCTGAGCTTTTGCCGTCGGCAGGCCCTGCCCTGGCGGTGTATAGGCCGCGGGTCAAACCTGTTGGTGCGGGACCAGGGATTTGATGGCATCCTGATACGGTTGCAGGGCGGGTTTACGACCATAACCACGACTGCTGCTGACGGAATCGTCAGGGCAGGAGGCGGGAGCCTGCTTGCCGGACTGCTTGCCCATTGCCGCCGGGCCGGATTGAGCGGCCTGGAGTTTCTGGCCGGCATTCCCGGCAGCGTCGGCGGAGCGGTACGGATGAATGGTGGCGCCTTTGGTCATTGTATTGCCGAATCACTGCAGCGGTTGACGATTGTAACAGGCGATGGTTCGGTAGGCGTCATGAGGCAAGGGGAGTGGCAATGCGGTTATCGCAGTTTCAGTATTGACGGGCTGGATATGGAAAAGACCATTATTGCCGAGGCCGAATTTCAACTGCTTCCTGCGCCGTCTGCACAGGTGGAAGGTAAGATGCGTGAATTTCTGCTCCTGCGACGGGCAAAGCAGCCATCATCCCTGCCCTCGGCCGGCTCATTTTTCAAGAATCCGACCGGTGATTTTGCCGGTCGTCTGATCGAGGAGGCCGGTCTCAAGGGCGAGCGGGTCGGCGGGGCAATGGTATCCCCGGCGCACGCAAATTTTATCGTTAATGCCGGCAGTGCCACGGCAACGGACATAATCCGCCTGATGCGGCGAGTGCAGGAAAAAGTGCAGCGGCGCACTGGTATTTTTCTTGAGCCGGAAGTGCATATAATTTAAGGTAAGAGGATACCCGGATTTAAGGAGACGGATGGCATTATATACTCCAAAATATTCGCGGACCAAACCTGCAGGCCGGGGAATTGCCGGTGTGGTACGCCGCCTTTTGTCAAGCCTGCGAAAATTTCGGCTGTCCACCCGTATTGGAAAACGGTCCCGTGCCTTTCCACCCCCCGGAAAACAGGGCAGGGGCAACCTTTCCCGTGTCCATGTCCTGCTGTTGGTGATTCCGCTCCTGATTTTCGTCTGTGGATGGTTTGTCTATGGCCGGCTGGCATCCTCGGATATCTTCCGTCTGACCGAGTTGTCGGTGAGTGGTAATCACAAGGTCAGCCGGCAGCAACTGATTGAGAAAAGCGGTCTCCGGCAGGGTATGAATCTGCTCGGTTTTGATGTCAGGGCTGCCGAGGCCCGGTTGCACCAATTTGCCTGGGTACGGGACGCCCATGTCCGTATTGTCTGGCCATCCAGGGTGGAAATCATGGTTCGGGAACGACATCCGCTGGCCCTGGTTTGCATGGCCGGCAAAAAACAGGGCAATCTTTTTTATCTTGATCAAAACGGATATGTGTTTGCCCCGGTTCTACCGGGACAGGATGTTGATTTTCCAACCCTTACCGGTAAGCTTGCCGCTCTTGGCCTTGAAAAAAAACAGGTCCGGCCCGATACCCCGGTTGCCGGGGCCCTTACCTTTCTCCGGCTGGCGGCCCGCGGCAACGCCATTCTCCCTGCACAGGCGATTTCGGAACTGCATGTTGATGCTGACCAGGGGTTGATCGTCTATCTTGTGGACCGTCCCTTTCCCATTTACATGGGCAGGGAAAAGATTCGAACCCGCTATTACCGGCTGGTGAAGATTCTGGAACGGTTGTACCGGAAGAAAAAAATTGGAGAGATAAAAGAAATTCAAATGAATTATATGGAAAACAGGGCACTGGTGGCAACCGTCGGCCCTGTCAGGTGATCGGCCAATGGAAGAGAGTACTGAACGCGAACCCGGCGAGCTTGTTGCCGGTCTTGATATAGGAACAACCAAAATTTGTGCGGTCATCGGCGAGGTTTTTGCTGACCGGGTGGATATCATCGGTGTTGGCACCGCCGCCTCCTCCGGGATGAAGAAAGGCGTGGTCGTGAACATCGAATCCACGGTCAAGGCCATTCGTCAGGCGGTCGATGCCGCCGCTGATATGGCGGGCTGCGATATTGAGACGGTCTATGTCGGCATCGCCGGTAATCATATCAAGAGTTTTAATTCACCCGGCATCATCGCCATCAACAACCAGGAAATCAGGGAAAAACATATCAATGAGGTTATCCGGGCCGCCCAGACCGTAAAAATTTCTGATAATCAGCAGATTATCCACGTTCTGCCCCAGGAGTACATGGTCGATGATCACACAGGTATCCAGAATCCTCTTGGCATGACCGGGGTGCGGCTGGCAACCAATGTGCATATCGTCACTGCTGACAACACCTCACTTCACAATCTGGTGACAAGCTGCAACCGGGCCGGGCTGGCGGTCTCGGAAATCGTCCTTGAATCAGTGGCCTCTTCCTACACGGTACTGAACAAGGATGAACTGGAACTTGGGGTGGTCCTTCTCGACATCGGCGGCGGGACCACGGACCTTGCCGTCTTCTGCAACGGCACGATCAAACATACCTGGGAACTGGCCCTGGGCGGCAACAATCTGACCAGTGATCTTTCCGTTGGGTTGCGGACCCCGCTTCAGGAGGCGGAAGAGCTCAAGTATCTGTATGGCGGCGCCCTGTCTTCAATGATCAAGGAAAACCTGATCATCGAGGTGCCCACGGTCGGCGACCGCAAACCCCGGAAGGTGTCCCAGCGGGTCATGGTGGAGATCCTGGAGGCCCGCATCGAGGAAATTTTGCAGATGGTCAATGCCAATATCTGCAATTCGGGGTATCGTAACCGGATTAATGCCGGCATGGTCCTGACCGGTGGTACCTCTTTGCTGGCAAATATCGTTGAGATGGCCGAGCAGGTTTTTGACATGCCGGTGCGGATGGCCTATCCCAATGGCATCGGCGGCCGGGTGGAGGATGTCTGTTCACCCCGCTGTACCACAGCGGTCGGACTGGTGCTCTATGGGAGTAAGGCCCTGCAGACAGGGCCGCGTGAAGCTGGCGGGGTGGTGCACCGGCTGAAACACTGGGTGAAAAATATTGTCTGAGGCCGGGGAAAATCTTTAGTCGAGGTTATTTTCGTGGTATATATAGTTTCTCTGGATTCCCGGTTTTTGTTCCATGCCTCGGCAACGGTATTTTGCCGGGGATGCAGCGCCAGTGATGTTTTTCATGCAGGCGGGGGTGTGGAAAGGGAACTGGTGTAACAGGTGGATAACCTGGTTTGTGCAATGATAATTCTTGTCAATGGGGAAAGCCATGTCGTTTAGAGTAGCGGAAGAAGAATCTGTAGCAACGATTAAGGTTATCGGGGTCGGTGGCGGCGGTGGTAACGCCATCAATACCATGGTGTTAAACAGGTTGTCCGGCGTTGAATTTATTGCGGCCAATACCGATGTGCAGGCCCTGGAAAAATCCAGGGCCGATGTCAGGCTGCAGCTTGGGCCCGGGATTGCCAAAGGCATGGGCGCCGGCGCTGATCCGGAAGTGGGCCGAGAGGCCGCCCAGGAAAGCTATGATGAGTTAAAAAGCGCACTCCAGGGCGCGGATATGGTCTTTATCACGGCCGGCCTTGGCGGCGGCACCGGCACCGGGGCCGCGCCGGTGATCGCCAAGCTGTCCAAGGAATCGGGGGCGTTGACGGTGGCAGTTGTGACCAAGCCTTTTTATTTCGAGGCCAAAAAGCGGATGCGCAACGCCGAAGCCGGATGGGACGAGCTCAAGGAATATGCCGACACCATTATTACCGTGCCCAATGATCGGCTGCTTTCTCTGATGCAGAAAAATTCCACCCTGGTCGACATGATGCAGAAGGTGGACCATGTGCTGTTGCAGGCGGTCAAGGGTATTACCGATCTGATCAATCTGCCCGGCCATATCAATGTCGATTTCGCCGATCTGCGTACTGTCATGAAAGAGGTGGGGCCAGCCATCATGGGAACCGGCGCCGCGGTCGGGGAAAACCGGGCGGCTGAGGCTGCCAAGCGCGCCATTGACAACCAACTGCTTGAGGATGTCGGCATTGACGGGGCTCGGGGTGTGCTGGTCAATATTTCCGCCACCGAAGACACCCTTACCCTGGCGGAATTCATGGAGGCATCGGCTCTTATCCAGGAAAAGGCGCATGATGATGCCAATGTCATTATTGGCGCCCTTTTTGATGAATCCTGCGGCGAGGAACTGCAGGTCACCGTAATCGCCACCGGCATAGAGTCCATTGATGAGGCGGAAACCATCTCCCAGATCGAACTGGTCAAGGGCAAGGGCGTGGCCCGGCCTTCTTCCGAAACATCTGCTTTGCGTGAGGAGGAACCAGTGCGGGAGGAGCGGCCGGTACGGCAGGCCAAGCCCAACAAGATGCCGACCGGGCTTTCCAAACTGCCGTTTCCCGTCTTTGATGATCACGATCTCGAGGACTATGACGAACCGGCCTATCTCCGCAAGAAGGCCAATTAGTCCCCTGCTT
>WFZC01000003.1 GCA_015489765.1 Desulfobulbaceae bacterium | reverse complement strand
ATAGAGGGTATCGTCATTGCTGGGCACGATGAAGGGTCGGTTCTCTTCCGATACCATTAACTTCACATCACCCACATCAGTGCTGACAACCGGAAGCCCTGTTGCCATGGCTTCGAGCACTGCCATGGGCATCTGTTCAGTTATGGAAGAAAGGCAAAAGATATCAAGCTGTTTCAGGAACTCGTTGGTATCCTGTATGTGGCCAAGGAAATGGACCCTGTGGGCCAAGCCGCTTTCATTGCAGAACCGCCTCAGGTTATCCAGTTCAGGTCCGTCTCCAGCAATATGCAAAGAAAACGGCGGGCAATCGAAAACTTCCTTAAGGCACCTTAGCAGTTTGATATGATTTTTCAATTTTATCAAAGATGCTACTATACCCAATCTGACCTCTTTTGTTTGGTTCCGAACCCTGGGTGATGGAGTGAATCTGGAACAATCAACTCCGTTTGGGATGTGCAAAAGCCTGGGCGGCCGAAGCTTCCATTCATCCATGGCGATCCTGTATAAGGTCCTGGAGCAAACGACCACCCTGTTGCACCTTTGGTACAACAGCCGTCGCACCATAAGCCTTTTCTTTTTCTGGACAAAAAGCTCTGAATCTTCGAACCCCTCCACGGTCATGATCATGGGCTGACCGCGGACCATGCAGTTGGCCAGCACCCAGTCTATTGCACCCCACTCGTAGGCTATCATGAGGTCGGGATTTATGCTGCTCAACATCCGGCAGATCCTGGCAACGGACAGAGGAAAAGGAACGCGCGAGGTGTCGGGATAGATGTAGTCGACAACTGTGTCAGTATTTATCAGACTGGCGGCGTCAAAATTGCCGTTATTGGAGATTATTACGTGGCTGAAGTCCTTACCTAGAAAATTAATAATATTAGAGGTCCTTAGCTCCGTTCCCCCTACCCTGAAGCCATCGAATACGTGAAGTATCCTGGGACGTTCAACGCTCTTCATCGGCTAACGCAGGTGTTTCTGCATCCAAAGCTCAAGGATCACGAGTGAGTTCAGGAAATAATCGCTACTGACCCTCCCGCGGATGAAGTCCTCATAGACTTGCTCCACGGCCCTCCTGTCCAACCAACCGTGAATTTTTGCCCCCTGGCTGAAGATGGTATCGTGCACAAAGTCTCTCAGCTCGTTCCTGAACCAGACAGCGGTGGGCTGGCTGAAACCCCGGGTCTTTTTCCTGTCGAGGATTTCGTCCGGTACCAGTCCTCTCATAGCCTTCTTGAATATCAACTTAGTACCGTCACTTCCTTTGCCTGGTTGTTGGAGCTTAAATTTTGCCGGTACCTCGAAGGCCTTTTCTACCAGGCGGAAATCGATAAAGGGAGTGCGGTTGATCACTCCTGCAGCCGAAGCCATCCTCTCGTTCTTGAAAAGGAGATCATCAGGGAGGAACAGCCTGGTGAGTCCATATTGATAAACGTTTATCCTATCTTTCAATTTCGTCTGGCGGTAATAATTCCTTGCAGTTTCCCAGGTCTGGGTGGAGTCATATGCCCTTCCAAGGAGCCGCTTCCTAGTCCGCCATGAAAAACCAGGAACCCAGGTGCAACGGCGCTCGAGATCGAACATCCCGATCCTGGCAAGGAGGCGAACGCCCTTGGCAGGCAGGCTGTTGTCCTCTGAGTACAGGTGTTTGAAAAAACCAAACAAAAATCGCCTAACCGGAAAAGGTAGAAACAAAAACCGCTGTATGTTTAGCTCTCCAAGAGAATGGCCAGTGCAGAAGATTTCGTCTGACCCCTCGCCCTCAAAAACGGCAATAAATCCAGAATCTGCTGCCGACCGAAAGGCATGTAGCATACCTGCAAAAGCCACATCGTTAACAGGAGAATCGAGAAACCCGGCGCCGTCTGCCAGGGCCGCTGCGAATTCCTTTGGCCCAAGCAGGATTTGATGACGCTCAAGGCACAATCTCGAGTACATGATTTCCTGGAGCGGAGCGTCGCTGAAATCCTTTTCCGCGAAGGCTATCGAGAAGCCCGCGAGATCCTTGCAGCAGCCAGATAGCGCCAGGACAGCAGCCACGGTGCTGGTATCGACACCTCCGCTGACCAATACCCCTGCCTTCCCGCCGTATTGTGCCCGGATTTTTACGGCATCTTCAAAGATCTCCCTAAGCTCACCGGCAAACTCGTCCTCGGGCTTCTCGTAATCTTCAGTAATTGCCCCAAGACGCCAATAATCATGCTCCTCCGAACTGCGCTCCCCTGCTAAAAGCACGTGGCCGGGTCGTACGGCCCTGACCGCCTCGAACAAGGTACGTGGCGGGCTCACGGCAAGGGAGGCCAAGTATTCATCAAGCGCGGCCAGGTCAATCGAATGCTCCAGCATATCTGTAGCCAGAAGCGCCGGAATGAGCGAAGCAAAGAAAAATCCGTCCTTTGCCTGCGCGTAAAAAACAGAATGAGACCCAAGGTGATCCCGGGCCAGTACAAGAGTTCTGTTACGCTGATCCCATAAGGCTACACCAAAGACCCCGTTTACATGGCGCACGAAGTCCTTTCCATAACGAGCGTACAGCCTTGGAATCATATCAAATCCATTTGCTGCTTTCCCAGCATAAGGTATCCCCATGCTTTCGGCCAGTTCCCTGGAGTTATAGACCTCACCCTCACACAGGGCGACCACGTCGCGGTCCGGAGTGGATACTATCTTGGTTCCGGTCTCCCAGGGGTGTGCCACGATTCCACCGTAAAAAGGAGGGAGTGAAGACACCGTTACTTTTTTCCCACGGTGGACCATGGCCTTTGACATCTTTTCTAAAATATCCGGCCGCTGATCCCTGATATCGGCTACAAATCCAAAAATTCCGCCCATTGGGTTACCTTGTATAGCCGAAAGCTGAAAGCTCAAGGCTCAAAGTAAAGGATAAGGATATGATTTTTTCATTGAGCTTCCGAGTTTGAGTTTTGAGCCAACTTTCATGCTCTGGGGTACGAAGCACCACTTAGCATGAAAGTTTGGGTTTATCAGGCCACACCGAGAACCTGGCGACCGAGATGGCATTTTGCCCAGAGGTCCAGCATGAGTATACCCCAAAGAAAAACACTGTGATCCCGCGAGCCGCTGAGGTGTTCCTTCCATAGTGCCTTCAGTTGATCCATCTTTAAAAATTGTGCAGGAAAAGAATGCCTACGTCCAAATGCCTCTTCTGCCAGTTCACGTAAATCGTGTCGCAGCCAGTCGGCTGAAGGGATGGAAAAACCTCGTTTGGGTTGCTCGAGAACCTGCGGCGGTAACCTGTTGGCTGCCAACTGCCTCAGTAGAATTTTTCCTTTTCCGTTCCTTATCTTCAGGCTGGCAGGAAGAGAGGCCGCAAATTCAATGAGCCTACGGTCGAGTAGCGGACAGCGAACCTCTAAGGAATGGGCCATACTCATTCTGTCAACTTTAACCAGGCAATTGTCCGTCATATAGAGATTGATGTCTGTGTAGAGAGCACGGTTTAGAGGATCATGGGCATGCTCGCTTTCATACAGAGGCCGAACGACCTCAAAAGGCTCAAACTCGTCAAGCTCCTTTAGAAAATCCCCGGTGTATATCCTGCGCCTTGCATCTGAACGCAACCATATCAAGTCGTTGTAAAACGCCCTTACGTCGGAAACACCAAGGTTTTCCAGGATCGTTTTTAGACGCAAGGGCCGTGGCAGCCGCGCGTGAGCGGGGTAAATTGCACCGGCCAGGCCAAAAAGGAGCCTCCGCGTCAAGGCAGATGGAAACATTGAGCGAATTCGTGATTCAAACAAGTGGGGGACGTACCGAAATGTGTAGCCTCCGAAATTTTCATCACCTCCATCTCCGGACAGGGCCACGGTAACGTTCTCTTTTGCCATCTGGCACACATACCAGGTAGGTACAGCACTTGAGTCGGCAAATGGTTCGTCAAAATGCCACGCAATTTTTTCCAATACGTCAGTAACACAAGGTTCCACTATATATTCCTGGTGACATGTCTTCAAATGGTCCGCAACCAAACGGGCCACGGGTAGTTCGTTGAAACGGGGGTCACCAAAGCCTATGGAATTGGTCAGCACCGGCTGCTTCATGGATTTTGCCATGGATGACACGACAAGGGTTGAATCAAGCCCTCCCGACAAGAAAGCGCCTAGTGGTACCTCACTCATCAGGCGACATTGTACTGCCTTGTCAAGAAGGTCTTCAAATTCGCAAAGTATATCGTCATGGTCCCTGGGATCGTCTCCTGCAAAATCAAGTTTCCAGTAACGTTGGAGGGTAAGTCCGTTATTCCTTACCGTGAGGGTATTAGCGGGAGGAAGCTTTTGAACTTTTTTGTAAATCGTGCGTGGAGAGGGAATATATCCAAAAGTAAAATAACAATCGAGGGACTCCGGATCAATATCGATTGGGCAAAGGTCAGCAGCACGCATTGCCTTTAACTCGGATGCAAAGGAAAAAACGCTGCCATCCCAATAATAATATAGAGGTTTTTTGCCAACTCGGTCTCTCGCAAGCAATAGCTGCCTATTAGGACGATCCCAAACAGCAAAAGCAAACATGCCATTTAGTTTTTTTACACACTGTTCACCCCATTCTTTATATCCATATAAAATGGTTTCCGTGTCACTATTAGTTTGAAAGCGATATCCTCTTAACTCCAACTCTTTTTTTAAGGACGGATAATTGTAGATCTCTCCATTGAAAACTATAGTTAGGGAGTGGTCTTTTGTGCTCATCGGCTGAGAGCCACCTTCGAGATCAATAATACTTAGCCTTCGATGGCCCAGCGCCGCAAACTCATCTACATAAAATCCTTCACTGTCAGGACCGCGGTGGACAAGTACGTCAGTCATCTTTTTCAACCGAGCCTTGGTGTGTGCCGGATCGTGGCCGCTGAAGTTTATGAAACCTGCTATTCCGCACATAAGTTTTGTTAAACTCAAATGAGAGGTTCAGGTAATCTGAAATACTTTCTGTTAGTACCAAGGCACCCAACAAGGTCAATCACTTGATGAACAAATTCCATAACCTTCTTCCAGACTTCCAACTCTTCGAATCCGCATTTCACAATGAGTTGACGTCCCTGATCTTTCACCATTAAGTCTTGAGCTTGGGGCTTTCAGCTTAATGCCTTCAGCACCTTTGCTGGATTGCCGGCTGCTACCATATTTGACGGAATTTCTTTAGTAACGATTGCGCCGGCTCCAATCAAGCTACCTTCGCCTATATCGTCCATAACGATTGCACCTTCTCCAATCCAGACATTAGGGGATATGATG
>WFZC01000002.1 GCA_015489765.1 Desulfobulbaceae bacterium | reverse complement strand
GCCCTGTGCGAATTACCATAACCTCGATGACCGATATTTCCGGATAGCTGTTCGGAAAAGGGATGATAATGTACAGCTTGTCCAGGCCCTGGAAGAGATTCTTGCTCCCGGCCCGGGCTCCACCTCAAAAGTCGGCCGGGAACATGGATTGCAAAAAAACAGTCCGAGAAAACCGAAGAAAAAACCGGCCCTGATGCTGCTGGGCACCGGCTCGGATGTGGGAAAGAGTGTGCTTGTGGCCGCCCTTGGCCGTATTCTTCTCCAGGACGGGGTCCGGGTCGCGCCCTTTAAGGCCCAGAACATGTCGCTCAACTCCTACGTGACCAGGGACGGCGGCGAGATGGGGCGGGCCCAGGTTGTCCAGGCCCAGGCCTGTCGGCTGGACCCGGATGTACGCATGAATCCAGTCCTGCTCAAGCCCAGTTCCGATGTCGGCAGCCAGGTAATTGTTCTTGGCAGACCGGTGGGCAACATGAAGGTTCAGGACTATGTTGCCTATAAAAAAGACGCCTGGCGCAAGGTGTGCGCGGCCTACGACAGTCTGGCCGCTGACCATGATGTCATGCTTCTGGAAGGGGCGGGCAGTCCGGGCGAGGTTAACCTGAAATCCCATGATATCGTCAATATGCGCATGGCCAGGTATGCCGGGGCCGCGGCCCTGCTGGTGGGCGATATCGATCGCGGCGGCGTGTATGCCTCTTTTATCGGCCATCTTGCGGTTATGGAACCCTGGGAGCGGGCCTTGCTGGCAGGCTTTGTGGTCAACCGTTTCCGGGGGGATGAACGATTGCTCGCCGAAGCCCATGATTACCTGCTGTCCCGGACAGGCAAACAGGTCTACGGCGTCATCCCCCATATCAGTGATCTGGGGTTGCCGCAGGAGGATTCCGTTGGTTTCAAGGCCGGTCTTTTCACAAGTTCACGGCCAAAGGGCGTCCATGTTGATGTTGTCCTGATCGACCTGGCCCATATTTCAAATTTTACTGATATCGAACCCCTGCTGGTGGAAGATGATGTCCACGTCCGCATCGTCTCCAATGTCCGGGAATTCGGCAATCCGGATGCGGTCATTTTGCCGGGCAGTAAAAATGTGGCCGCGGATCTTGCCTTTCTCCGCAAAAGCGGCCTTGACCAGGCTGTTTGCCGGGCAGCGGAAAACGGCAGGGAAATAGTCGGTATCTGTGGAGGATTTCAGATCCTTGGCCGCACCCTTACTGATCCGCACGGGCTGGAGAGCAGTTCGGGGGCGGTATGTTCAGGCCTTGGCCTGATTGGCATGGATACCGAGCTGGAAGCGGAAAAAACCCTGGTACGAAAACAGGGCATCCACATACCATCTGGCTGTTCCGTGCATGGGTATGAGATCCATCATGGGGTCAGTGTTGGTGACGGCACAATGGTGTTGCGCTTTGATGACGGCTCTGCCTGCGGACTTGCCAATGGTGAGCGGATATGGGGGAGTTATCTGCACGGGATCTTTGATGCCGATGGCTTCCGCCGCTGGTGGATCAACCGGCTGCGACGGCGGCGTGGTTATGAAGAGCTACAGGGACGAGGCGCAATCTATGACCTGGAACCGGCCCTTGACCGGCTGGCCGGTCTGGTTCGCGCCCATCTTGATATGGATGGGGTGTATCAGCTCCTGGGCCTGTGATAGGGTGACCATGGCCCTTCCATTATCCGCAGACTTTTTCGTAACAGCCCAGGCCCTGCTGCCGGCGGTGTGGCTTGCCCTGGTCCTTGATCTTGTGCTCGGTGATCCACGTCAACTGCCGCACCCGGTGATGCTGATCGCCCGGCTGGCTACCACCCTTGAATCATTTTTCAGAACAAGGAATATTTCTATTTCTTTATCAAGGGCGGGGTTGCTCACCGTTGCCGCCACCCTGTCCGGCGTTGCCGGCGTTATGGTCCCTGTCTTTGTCATCCTGGGCCCGGTATCTCCGTTTCTTCTTTTTGTTGCCTCGGTTCTGGTCTTGTACACAACCATTGCCCTGCGTTCCCTGTGTGAGCATGGGCTGGCCGTCTACCATGCCCTGCCAGAGGATAAAAAAACAACAACCGGCCGGCAACTTGGTCCGGCCAGGGAAAAGATTGGCCTGATAGTGGGCAGGGACACCAGTTGTTTGGATTACGAGGGAATTGTGCGCGCATGTGTGGAAAGTCTGGCGGAAAACATGTCCGACGGGGTGGTGGCGCCGGTTTTTTACGCCTTTGCCGGCGCCGGAGCAACTGTTCTTTTGGGGCTGGACAGGTGGTCGGTCCCGGCGGCGGCATTATCGGCCATGCTTTACAAGACGGTCAACACCATGGATTCCATGTTCGGCTATAAAAATAGCCGCTACAGACAATTTGGCCGGGCTCCGGCCCTGCTCGATGACCTGGTCAATTATGTCCCGGCCCGGCTGTCGGCCTTTGCCCTGGCCGGGGTTTCTCTGGTTATCAGAAAATCAAACCGGCTGTCGGCCTGGAAAATCATGCGCCGGGATCACCGCAATCACAGCAGTCCAAATGCGGGCTGGCCGGAAGCGGCAATGGCGGGAGCGCTTGCCATCCAACTTGGCGGGCCAGGTTCCTATTTTGGCAAAATCATAGAAAAACCGTATATAGGTGATGCCGAAACCGTGCCGGAGCGATGTCATATCATTATTGCCATCCGGCTGGTATCTATCGGATCATTGCTCGTTTTTATTATTTTATCTGTTAGTTATTCCCTTTTTTTATAAAAAGAGGTAAAAAAGTATAAAAAATTGTTCTTTTTTCTGTTCAGCCCTTGACAGGGGAAATATTTATTGATAGTAAAATAAAGGTGAGGATTTCTCCAAAAAAGGAGTTTATGTGTTGTTAGCATAACTTTCTGATTTTCACTGCTTGTTGT
>WFZC01000001.1 GCA_015489765.1 Desulfobulbaceae bacterium | reverse complement strand
TTGTCCGGTGAGCAAAGGCAAGAAGGCTTGCTATTACCGCTACAGCCGCAAAGATATCCGCATCGCCATAAGAAGACGGTATGAGAACAGCCCCGAGTTCAGAGATAAATATCGGTACCGAGCTGGGGTTGAGGCCACCATGTCCGAATTCGATCGCCGCACCGGAGTGAAACATCTCCGAGTGCGCGGCATGAAGGCTGTGAGATTTGCCGCGATAATGAAGGCCATTGGGCTGAATATTCTCCGGGCAGGCAGGAGAATACAAGAAAACAGAGGCCATCATGGACCACCATGTGGTGCCATATGGGCTATTCTCTTCGTTTTTGGCTATGTCAAAGAGCAAATCAAGGCGGTTTTGCAAATGATCTTCGCGATAACAGTTGCCCCGTTGGCCACCTTCGAAAATCGACCTCGCTGTCAATTTTAACTTTTTACGAGTCCATCATATCTGCTTCTTCTCCATGCCGGTTATTTTCTTGTCTTCCTTCGTTCGCCCCACAGTCCGGCGAGACCGGTTCCAAAGAGGAGCATGGTGGCCGGTTCCGGAACCGGAGCAGGGCCGCCGCCACCGGTGATGGACAGGTTGCCCGCAAAATAAATACTTTCCTGCGAGTCAGGATCAAGCTGGCTCAGGTAAAAACCTGACACTGGAGCAGTATCAGTGAGGCTTAAGGTGATGGATGCCGTTTCGCCGGCATCCAAGGTGAAATCCCAGCCCATGGCCCAAGAGACGTCATTGCCTGGAGCTGCTACGGAATTCGTATTGTCCAAGGTGTTATCTTCAATATTCCAATAGCGGATATCACCATACCACGGATCATCAACTTCCCAGCTCTGCCCGGCCGCTGCCGTACCGGTTACACCGCCGGATTCATTAAAATAGGTGTTGATCGCATCATCAATCTCATAATCAAAAAAGGCGAGGAAGCTGTGAGAACCGGCCACGCTGGTAGACCATGTCAATGTGCCGAGATCATTGGAATCCAAGGTTCCGGAAACCGGCATTCCGGAAAGATCGTAGCCGGTCCCAGCGGTAGTAAAGGTGCCGTCAATGTTAAAAGCCCAGTCATACAGATCCGGGGTTGCCCAAGCGCCGGTTGCGCCGAAGCCAACGACGGAGGCTGTCAGTAATATTGCCTGCACGATCTTTTTCATGTTCCCTCCCTTTAAAAGGTTAAAAAAACAAGGCTTTCTGTTTTCTCCTCCCACATGAATTTTTAGATAGCATCTACTTTCAGTGGTAAATGCAATATCAAGGCCAATTTTATTCTTGTTCTTTAAAGCTGATTAAATATACGTACTTTTTGGTTCCTCTTCATGTCTGTCTCTTTTTCTGATTTTTTCTTTTTCGTTTTTGAACTTTTATTTTCCACTTTTTCGAAAAAAATAATCAGGCCATTAATTCATTATTCGTTATTACAGTTCGATTTTATGAAAAAATATGCCTACATCGCCGAAATCTTATTGGCGATCAAACTTCCGGATAACTGAAAACATGGACTTCCGGATAACTGAACTCCTGGAGATAAAAAGATTCTTCCATTTCAGGCTGTTGTTCCCCCAAAAAAACTGTACAAAATGGGAAATGAGATCTGCTGACGGATACCAGGGCGAAATCAAATTATCCGGAAGTTGATGTTAGGCTCTCGTGTAAAGAAGGACTGAACAGGAACTTCTGCGGGGAAAATTATTTCACTGGTCCTTTTCGTGCTCGTATCCGTGAAATGTGTTTGATGGCCGGGTTGTCTTTTTCCTGGAAGAAACCGACATCGATTCCGCTGCCGAACTCCTTGCGGTGACATGATTTCATGTTTGCCTATCTGTTCAGGAATGTTACTCTTCTTACAGGTTATCACTTTCCGACTTTACGGAATGCCCCCCTCCTGCCGGCCATTATCAAAACCAGTTCTTTTGTTTTACACTGAATAAGGTAAGATACGTCTATCGGGTCCATTTCCATTCTTCATTTTCAAACAGGGGGAATACAAATGCATGCCATCTGCCGCCGTGCTCTTCTTGTCGTTCTTGTCTCCATATTTTCAATACCGGCTCATGTGGTTTCCATGCAGGGAGAAACAGTCGGACCGGCGGGACAGGCAACTCCACCGCCGCAGGGTCTGGTTCCCAGCGTGATGCAGAATGCTGTCATGCCAACCATCACCAGGATGGCGGACGGACGGGTCTCTCTCGGCAAGATCGTCATAGATAAAAAAGATGGCACGGTCAGCGTTAAAGGGGCGGTCAACATGCAGAAGGGCCTGGTCGAGTACCTGGCCTGTACGCCGTATGGGAAATTGCACGAATCCGTACTGCAACTTGACGTTGACCCATATTACCTGCAGATAGCCCTTTTGCTTGTCGGCCTGAAACCCGGCGACAACCCCATTTCCCAGCAGGGGGCAAAGGAGACCCCGCAGGGTGCCCCGGTCAGGCTCTGGGTGAGCTGGCAGGATGGTAAAAAAATTATCAGACATCGGGCGGAAAACCTGCTGTTCAACAAGGCCGCCAACAGCCCCGTTAAAAAGGCCGGCTGGGTCTTTACCGGTTCTTTTTTTGATCAGGGACGTTTTCTCGCTAGAGTTGAAGGTTCGCTGGTTGCCGTGTATCACGACCCTACGGCTTTATTTGACAATACAATGCCGGAGGGGTCCAATGACGAGTTGTTTTTCGTCAACTCCGTGCTTGTTCCGGCAAAGGGTACCCCGGTAACCTTTATCATTGAAAAAACACAGCCATAGGAGAGCAGAAAAGCACTAAGAGCTCCACGCCTGCTCTACGAGACCAGAGACCTTGTGTTTTCAAAGGACACCGATGCGACGACGCATTCAGGAAAAACGCGTTCATGGTTAGGCGTATTGTTCTACCCTTTCTCGGGGCCCTGGTCGTGCTGACCCTGCTTATGGCCTGGAGGACAACCCGCATCACGTCTACCCTGCTGGAAACCGAATACTGGGACCAGATGGACCGGATAGCGTCTCTCCTTGTCCAGTACCCTTACCTGCTCAATCCGACCATTCACTTTCAGCTTGAAGAGCTGGTGGGAGCAAGAATCGGATATTACGACCTCAAAGGGAGACCACAAGGGGAAACAGTTGCCGGCAGGGAAGGAAAGCGAACCGCTGTTCCGTGGCCCGTGCTGCCTCCGGACGTTCTCAAGGCGCTTGCAAGGGACCGGGGTTCTTTTTTATTCACCCCGCAGGGGACACCGCGTGAAACCATGATCCTCCTGTCCAGAATCGACAGCCCGTCTCAAAACGGCCTCATCCTTGGCCTGATGGTTCCGGCCGGTCCCAGGCGCGAACTGCGGCAGAGTTTTTTTTATGCCCTCGCCGTCAACGCCGGAATCAGCCTGCTCCTGCTTCTGCTGCTGGTGTATTCCTTTTCCAGGCTGTTCAGCCGTCGCCTTGGTCAACTGCTGGCAACCATGGAAGAGGTTGCTGAAGGCAGACTGCAACAGCAGGTTCCGGAAACCGGTTCGCCTGAATGGCGGCGGCTGGCCGTGGCCTTTAACCGGATGGTGATACGGCTTGAACAGTATCAGCAGCGGTTGCGTGCCAGTGAACGACTTGCCGCTGTCGGGGAGCTTTCAGCCGTTCTTGCCCACGAGGTAAGAAACCCGCTGACCAGCCTGAAGATGATGGCCCAGGTCCTCAGGCGCAGGCATGACGATGAAGAGGAAACCGTTCAACTCATCGACCCGATGCTCAGTGAAGTCGATCGGATCGAGCAACTGGTGAAAAGTATTCTTGACTGGAGCCGCCCGCCTTCTCTGCACCCTGTAACAACAGACATCAACGACCTGGTCTCCGAGGTCTTGCACCTGGCGCGACCGTTGTTTTCCAAGTCTGGAATAGAGATCAGATGGAAACCGGGTGTTGTTCAAACGGTTTCCGCCGACCGGTCTGGTCTCAAACAGGTACTGTGGAACCTGCTCAAAAACGCGCAACATGCTTCATCTCCTGCTGATACTGTCGAAATAGTGACAAGAATGTCGGATGAAAATGGTGTGCAGGTCATAATCCGTGACCAAGGTACGGGGATAGAGGCAAAGGACCGTGAAAAGATTTTCGAGCCCTTTTATACCACCAGGAAACAGGGGCTTGGACTGGGATTGACAATCTGCAGACGAATCATTGAACAGCATGGCGGCAGCCTGACCCTCGAAAATCCAGATCAGGGAGGCGTGCAGGCGACAGTCACCCTTCCAGTCTACCGGGTCGCATTTTCCGGCACCGCGGCAAAGAGTCTTGTTGACACTCAGGAAGAAGAACCCCATGGCTAAAATCCTAGTTATCGACGATGAACCCGGAATTAGGTTCGCCTTTGAGGCCATGCTGTCGGACCTTGGCCATGAAGCCCTGACTGCAGATTGTGCGGAGCAGGGACTGAACGTTGCCAGAGCCGAGAACCCGGAGATCATCTTCCTGGACTATAACCTGCCGGATCGCAACGGTCTGACCATCCTGCCGGAACTTCTGCGTTTGCCTGCCGGTCCGGCTGTTATCTGCATGACGGCCTACGGGGCCATGGATATTGCCATAACCTCCATGAAAGACGGTGCCTATGAATACCTGCCCAAGCCCCTGGAGCTTGATGCAGTCGCCGAACTGATAGAACGGATCGTCAGCAGCCGGAAAGAATCGGACCAGGTTGCTCCCCCGGCAACCGAGACCATTGACGGCCCGGTTCTTGTTGGCAACAGCTCGGTCATGCAGGAGATTTTCAAACTGATCGGCTTGCTGACCACTAATACGGTAACGGTTCTGATAACCGGCGAGAGCGGCGTCGGCAAAGAGCTTGTCGCACGCGCAATTCACACCAACGGGCCCAGGGCATCCCGATCCTTTGTTGCCGTCAATTGCGGCGCGATTCCGAAAACACTGATTGAAAGTGAACTGTTCGGCCATGTGCGTGGTGCATTTACCGGTGCCGACACGTCGAGAACCGGACGCTTTGAACAGGCGGCCGATGGAACACTTTTTCTGGACGAAGTGGCGGAGCTTGATCCGGCGGCCCAGGTCAAGCTTCTCAGGGTCCTCCAGGAACAGACCTTTGAAAGGGTCGGCGGCAGCGAACCCCTGACGAGCAATGCCCGGATCATCGCGGCGACCAATCGTGATCTCGCCGATATGGTCCGGCAGGGCAGGTTCAGGCAGGACCTGTATTACCGGCTGCACATGATGACTGTTCATGTGCCGCCGCTACGGGAACATTCATCGGATATCCCCCTGCTTGCCGGGCACTTTCTTGCCCAGGCCAACCAGGAACTGGACCATACCGTCCAAGGCATCGACAAACCGGCAATGGAACGGCTTACGGAATATCACTGGCCCGGCAATGTCCGGCAGCTCCAGCACCAGATACGAAGGGCCGCCGTGCTGTGCAGAGATCCATATATCAGTCTCCATCATCTGCACCTGGAGGAGAATGCGCCCTGCCCCGGAAACGGCACGACCGAGGAGATTGAGGAGCGGCTCACGGCCACGGTTCACGAGTACCTGAAGCGTGCTCTTGAACGTCCGGACAACCAGGGCAGGATTTATCACCGGCTGACCGGTACAATTACCCGTACAATCATACAGGAGGCCGTGCGTCTCTGCAGAGGCAACCAGGTCAGAGCCTCGGAATTGCTTGGCATCAGCAGGTCCACTTTGAGGAAAAAACTGGAAAAGTAACGCTCTGATTTTCCCTTGATGTACAGAAATAAGTCAAGCCTGTACAAAAAATAATCAGCGAATATGTCTCTCGTACCGGACAATGGCATAACCCACTGGAATTTCAGTTTCTTTATTTTCCATTATACTGGTACGTGGATTGCTAGTCTAAAGATAAGGAACTGAAAGATACCTCCTTCCTTCTGGAGAGCAGGTCTCCCACAATATCTCCTGCTCTCCAGTTTTCTCGGTTCCCTCTCCCCTCTCCCCCATGCCATCTAATTATTTTGTCTTTTTATAACAAAAGATTATGTCCAAAAGCATAAACAATACAACCGGGGTATGGCTTATTGGCGCTCGAGGGCAGATAGCCACCATAACCGCCATCGGCCTGTATGCCCTGCAAAAAAAAATGTCCCCGGAACTCGGCCTCGTGACCGGATTGGCGGAATTCAGCCATGTTAATTTCCGGGAATGGGGAAAATTCATCCTGGGTGGAACGGATATCCGAAACGGTTCACTTGAGAAGCAGGCGGAAGCACTCTGTTGGTCGACCCGGGAAATCCCCCCTGACCTTCTCGAATCCATCCGGACGGATCTTCAATACCTTGATATGACAATCACCGCAGGTACGGCGATAAACTGTGGTGAGGCCATTGAATCGTTCTCCGGTCAGGAGGGAACAAAAAAAAAGGAATCCCTTGCAGAGACAGTACAACGGTTGCGGCAACAGCTTGTCCATTTTAGACAAAAGCACTCTCTGGATCGTATCATTGTCGTCAACCTTGCCTCCACCGAACCTCCGGCTCACGAGCAGCTCCTCCACTCAAGTCTGGGCGACCTTGAACAAGCTATTGAAAACAACAACCGAACCATGGTTCGGGGCAGCACGCTTTATGCTTATGCTGCCCTTCAGGAGGAGTGCGCCTATATCAATTTTACCCCCTCCCAGGCCGCGCTGCCGCCAGCCATTGTCGAACTGGCTGAGTATAAGAGGTTGCCTGTCATGGGCAGTGACGGCAAGACAGGAGAAACCCTGGTTAAATCCGTTCTCGCCCCCATGTTTGCAATGCGTAACCTGCGGGTTCTTTCCTGGGAAGGATTCAATATCCTGGGCAATCGGGATGGACAGGTGCTGAATACCCCTGCCAACAGGGAGTCCAAGATCCGGTCCAAGGATCACCTGCTGCCCAAAATCCTTGGCTACACACCCCACACTTCCGTGCACATCAACTATGTCCCGTCACTTGACGACCAGAAAACTGCGTGGGATTTTATTCACTTCCAAGGATTTCTCGGGACAAAGATGTCACTGCAGTTCATCTGGCAGGGGTTTGACTCCATTCTTGCCGCCCCCCTTGTTCTTGACCTTGTACGGATGACCGACATAGCACTTGACCGGGGTGAAAGCGGGACCATGCCGCATCTCTCCTGTTTTTTCAAAAGCCCCCTTGACGAAGACCGACACGACCTGGCTGATCAGTTTGCCAGGTTATTTCAATATGTCCGAGATGTATCGGACCAATAGCAACCCTTTATCTAGAAGGAGGCACCAGAAGAATGAAACAAAAAAACCATGTTCCAGGAATTCCCCGTTTTTTTTCTTTGCTTTCGGCCCTGTTTTTGTTGTTGACAGCCGCAAACGCGTATACGGCCCAGGAGATTCATATCGGCCCCCAGAGTGACCTCTCTCTGAAAAAAGAGGTCCAGCACGCTATCGACAAAGGGCTGCATTGGCTGAAACAGCAGCAGAATGCGCAGGGGTGGTGGTCTCAGTATGAACATCCGGCACTGACCGGGCTGGTTCTTGAGAGTTTCATGGGGGATCCGGACGGTACATATCGATCCCAGTGGCCCGCTTTTATAGAAAAAGGCTACCAATACCTGTTGCAAAACCAGCGGGATGACGGCGGTATCTATGTAAAGGATCTCGCCAACTATAATACCTCCGTTGCCATCATGGCTCTGGTTTCTGCAAACAAACCGGAATACACGGAACATATCAAAGCGGCCCGTAACTTCGTTGTCGGCCTGCAGGATCCCGACACCCCAGAAAAGGGCGCCCTGGCCGGCGGAGTCGGTTATGGTGACCGCTATAAACATTCCGATCTTTCCAACACGACCTTTGCCCTGGAGTCCTTATATTATTCCAGGTACCTCCTGAACGAGATGTCCGCTTCCGGAGACATGAAGGAACTCAACTGGGATGCGGCGATAAAATTCGTCCAGCGCTGCCAGAACCTCCCCGGATCAAATGATCTTGCATGGGCCAGCGGTGACCCGGTCAACAAGGGGGGCTTTGTCTACTTTCCCGGCAACAGCAAGGCAGGGGAGATGAAGCTTGCCGACGGCAAAGTGGCTCTTCGCTCCTATGGCAGTATCAGTTATGCCGGCCTGCTCAGCTTTATCTATGCCCGACTGGACAAGGATGATGCCCGAATCCAGGCGGCCCATGACTGGCTGGTTAGGAATTACACCCTGAAAGAAAACCCCGGCATGGGAGCGCAGGGTCTTTTTTATTATTATCACATGATGGCCAAGGCGCTGTCCGGGTATGGTGATGATGAACTTGTACTCTCGGACGGCAGCCGGGTCGACTGGCGGAAGGATCTGGCCCTGCGCCTGTTGAACCTCCAGGGCGTGGACGGATCCTGGGTGAACCAGAATGGTCGATGGTGGGAAAAGGATCCGGTCCTTGTTACCTCCTATGCCCTGTTAAGTCTTGAAATCATATCGCGGGGACTGTAATGGAACAGACAGCCAACCAGCGGCTTGGTTTTTCAACCAACGGTTTTGTCCGCTACTCGGTCGAAGAGGCACTGGAAGCGATTGCATATGTCGGTTTCAAGCGGGTCGAACTCCTCGCGGACCGGCCCCATTTTTTTCCTGATCTCAATACGGAAAAAAAGGCCCGGGGTCTTGCCAAGCTTGCCGAGTCTCTGGGACTGTCGATTGAAGCGATCAACTGCAATACGGTAGCCGGGTATTATGAGCAGGGTTTCTGGGAACCCATATTCGAACCGTCCCTGGCAAATCCGGAATTCGATGCCAGAAACTGGCGAATCAAATATACGCTTGCCTGCATGGACATGGCGGAAATCCTCGGCACGGACGTGCTTGTGATCAACTCCGGGCGTATGGTTCCGGGCTGCCCACCGCAAAAAGGGCTGCAACTCCTTCGTCGTTCCCTGGAACTCCTGGTTCCGGAAGCTGACAAACGCGGCCTGCGACTGGCCCTTGAATATGAACCCGGCCTTCTTGTAGAACGGGCCGACGAGGCCATGCTCCTGCTTGATGAGTTAGACTGTCCGAACCTCGGCATCAACCTCGATATCGGGCACAGCTGGGTTATCGGTGAAGATCCCGTTTTCATAATAGAGACATTGAGAGAGAAGCTCTTTCATGTCCATTTTGATGATATTCAGGACCGCAAGCATTATCATTTAATTCCCGGAAAAGGAGAGATCCCCCTGCAGTCGATCTTTGGGGCCCTGGACAGCGTCCAGTATTCCGGACCGGTGATGCTGGAGCTGTACACCTACCCCGATCAGCCGGAAAGAGCGGCGCATGCAGCTCTTCAGTACTTACAACAGGAGAAGTTTGATGACGTATATAGAACCACATATTCACAGCGTAGTTCGTACAACCGACGATTTCTGGAATATGTCAATCGCTGGCATTCGGGCAATTGTTGAACCGTCCTTCTGGGCCGGAACGGACAAGCGGGCCGTGGCATGCTTTGAAGACTACTGGGAGCATATGATCTCATTCGAAACGGCCCGGGCAAAGAAATACGGTATCGATCACTATGTCATGATCAGCTGCAATCCCAAGGAGGCAAGAAACGCCATTGCCTTTGACGTGGTTGAGGCAATGGTGCCGTACCTGGACCGGGAAAGTGTCCTGGGCGTGGGGGAGATTGGTTTTGACGAAATAACGGACCAGGAAGAAGAGATCTTTCGACTCCAGTTGCGAATGGCAATAGAACGGGATCTGCTGGTCATCATCCACTCGCCGCATCACAACAAACTCAAAGGGATCGAACGTTCCATCGAGATCATCAAGGAGGAAAATGCACCCGAGGAAAAGATCATCCTTGATCATAATACCGAGGAAACTATCGAACTGACCCTTCGTGAAACACAATGCATGGCAGGGATGACGGTGTATTACGTCACCAAGCTCAGTGCGGAACGGGCAGTCAACATGATGACCAGGTACGGTACCGACCGAATGATTATCAACGGTTCGGCGGACTGGGGGTATTCCGATCCGCTTGCCGTCCCCAGGTCGGCCATGGTCATGCGCAAAAGTGGTTTTTTCACTGAAGATGAGGTGAAAAAAGTGACATTTGATAACCCGTACAACTTCCTGGCTCAAAGCCCAAAGTTCAAACTGCAGCGGTCATGAAAACCCGGTGGTCTTTCAGCACAAACGCATTTCGGAACTACTCGCTGACACAGTCGCTGGCGGCCATTGCCGAATGCGGCTACAGCGGAGTTGAGATTATGGCGGACCGACCGCACGCCTATCCCGAAGATGTCCCCCCCCTGCAGCGCAATGAAATACAAAAGCAGGTCGCGGCCTTCGGCCTGGAGATAGCCAACATCAATGCCTTCATGTTGACGGCAATCGAGAGCTTTCACCGTCCGTCCTGGATTGAGCCTGACCCGGCGTATCGTTCGAAACGCGTCGAATACACTAAACAGTGCATAGAACTTGCCGCGGAACTGGGGGCAAAGACACTGTCAACCGAGCCGGGTGGCCTGCAGAGCCAGTACTGGGACAAGAAACAGGCCATGGCTCTGTTCAGGGAAGGGATAGAAGAGGTCGTTCCCGCTCTTCAGAAGCGGGGGGTTACCTTACTAATTGAACCTGAACCGGATCTCCTGCTGGAGACAACCGACGATTATCTGAGGTTTATGAAGCATATCCCCTGGCCCGAGGTTCGCCTTAACCTTGACGTCGGTCATCTCTTCTGTGTCGGTGAAGAGCCGGTTCAGTGTATCCACCGGCTCTCTTCCCACATCGGTCATGTGCATCTCGAAGATATTCCTGCCGGCCGGCAGCATATACATACCCAGTTCGGTGACGGAGCCATGGACATCCATGCCATACTCGATGCATTGCAGGAAACCGGGTATGACGGTTGGGTTACCGTTGAGCTCTATCCGTATGAGAACAATCCTGTTGAGACGGCATGCAGGGCCAGAGAATATTTAAAGCAGTGGGAATCGGAAAGGAACAGCGTGAAAAGCAGCCAGGGATGAATGCGCTACGTCCCTGGTTGCAGATTATACGTCTGCCTAATATCTTCACCTCCCAATCCAATGTGCTGGCCGGCCTGCTGGTTGCATCTGTCGCACTCCCAACTTCTACAACCCTCCTTCTCCTGGCGGCATCATCCTGTCTCTATGCCGGAGGAGTGGCTTTAAACGATTGGTTTGACGAGGAAACAGATCGTGTCGAACGGCCGTCACGCCCTATTCCTTCAGGCAGGATAAAAAAACGGTCAGTGTTGATTTTTGTCGTATTCACGCTGCCGATGGGAATACTGCTCTGCTGGACGGTTTCCGTTAAAACCGGTATTCTTGGTTCACTGCTGGTCCTGTGTATTCTCGCGTATGACGGCCTGGTTAAAAATGTTCTGCTTCTCGGTCCCTTCACCATGGCCCTGTGCAGGGCGCTCAACTGGTACCTGGGGCTTTCCCAGGGCGCGCCTCCCTTAAATCCGCTGTTCTTTATGCTTGCGGTTTTTCTTTTTGTTCTCCTGATCATGATGTTCAGCAGATACGAAACAGCAGGCGAAATTCCCTGGTTCTGCTGGCTCTGCTCAGGAATGCTTTTTGCTTGTTTCGTGTTGATTCTCTTGCATATCGGACGACATGGACGCGGGGATAACAGTCTCCTGGTGGCTCTGCTTTTCTGCGTGATACTTCTAGTGCAAACCCTGCGTATCTCCTTCACCTCGCCTGCCGAAAATATCGCGGCCAGGATAGTCAGTTTTCTCATTGTGGGCTTTATCCCGCTGGATGCATTACTTGTCTTCCTTGTCAGGGACTGGCAGAATGCGCTTCCTGTCCTCTTTCTGCTCCTGCCCTGCTGGTTGTCGGCACGCTTTTTTTACACAACCTGAAACATGAGATCGGTAGAGGCCGACGGGTTCAGGAACGTAGGCGATCCAACAGGGTCTGCTTGACCCTCGTGGCGTCCAGGCCTTCTCTTTTCTCTGCAATTGTCAACGCGTCAGCCTCGGAACATATAATCATGGCCCCCAAGTCGGCTGACAGCGGTAAAGCCCCATGTGAACCCTTGACAAGCTCCGCATCCAGAGGAATAACATCCATCAGAGTCCGGAATCCGAGTTTCTTTTTCAGCAGACGCCAGAAAAGCGCTCCCTTTTGCCACTGGATCCCGGGATCTAAAAAAAGCTCCACTGGATCGTAGCCCGGCTTTTTATGAATGTCGATGGTTCGGGCAAAATCCGGTGCCTTCGCGTCATCCAGCCAGTAATAATACGTAAACCATGATCGTGGTTCGGCAACAGCCACCAGTTCACCACTGCGGGGATGATCAAGTCCATATTTCCTTTTACCCTGTTCATCCAGAACCGTCTCTACACCTTCGGTCTGTTCCAGCAGCAGGCGTACCTCATTTAACAGGAACGGATCCTGGATATAGATATGCGCGACCTGATGGTCGGCAACGGCAAAAACACGGCTGGCTCCGGCATCGAGCAGTTCAAGCCCCAGTTCCTCCCTGATCGTAATCCAACCCTTCCTACGAAACACCCGGTTGAGATGGATCGGATGCTCCACCTCGTTGATACCGTATTCCGAGAGGACAACAACCTCTATTCGTGCGTCTCGGGCAATCTGAATCAATTCCCCACAGAGAGCATCTATTTGTCCTAGTTCCGATGGGATATCGGCATGGTTCGGACCGAATTTCTGGAGGGCGTAGTCAAGGTGTGGCAGGTATACCATGGTCAGGTTCGGGTTGTCCTTCTCAAGGATGTACCGAGCGGCGCCGGCAATCCATCTGGACGATTGAATATCTGAAAACGGGCCCCAGAAATGAAACAGCGGGAATTGACCGAGCTGTTCATTTAACTCCTGGCGCAACGAAATCGGTTTCGTATAGATATCAGGGATTTTACGACCGTCGGCGGGATACATTGGGCGTACCGTGACAGAAATATCCGCCGGGCAGTACATGTTGTACCACCAGAATATATTGGCCGAGGTCGCTTGGGGATCGAGCTTTCTTAAGTCTGCCCAGATCTGGTTTCCCTGAAGCAGAAAATTGGACTGATGCCAGAACCGAACTTCGGCAAGATCACGCATGTACCAGCCGTTGGCAACAATTCCGTGCTCAGAAGGTCTGCTTCCGGTCAGGTAGGTTGCCTGGACCGGACAGGTCACCGCCGGCAGTTGCGGCTGTATATGACTGCAGCAGCCCGATCGGGCAAGTGCAGACAGATTGGGTGTCGAATCACCGACCAGGACCGGGGCCAAGCCGACCACATTGAGAACCAGTAATCTTTTTCCTCTTCGTTCCATTTCCATACATTCCGTCAGCCTGAGACAGAAAGTGATAAGAAATCGCTTTCCGGCCAGAGATGCCACGGCAAGAAATTCGGGGAAAATCAGGTGTACCCCAAAGGATTCAGCGACAAACAGGTACTCATGGTACAGTCTTCGGCCGTTTTTTTTCGAAAATTCCTGGCAGAAGTGCCTGTCATCCAGATAACAAACACAACAGCTCGCCAGCTATTCCCGGTTTGAATTGGAACACTGTGAACATGGCTCAATAATGGTG